>JAQBZY010000342.1 GCA_027620395.1 Pseudomonadota bacterium | reverse complement strand
CGGCCCCGGCGTGAATTCGACTGCGACAAGGAAGGCTGCCAGAAGCGCCAGCGAAGTGCCGACACCAACCAGCAGCGATTCGACGAAGTGCAACCCAGATACCAAGACGACTCCGACTTTGCCCGACTGCAACCGACAGCGCTAAACTGGATGAACGGCCCGCCCTACCCGACGACGCCGTCACGGCCGACGATACGCATCACCGTTTGCTGCATCAAGGCGCACGGCTTGCCTTGCCCGCCCTTGACGGCGATGACCTCGCCCGTGGTTACCGTCAGGGTCCGGCCGGGCCTGATAACTTGGCCGCGGGCAATAAGATAATCGCCATCGGCCGGCGCCATTAAGTTGAGCTTGAACTCCACCGTCAACACACCGTCGCCGTCGCCAAACAGGCTGAACGCGGCGTAGCCGCCGGCGCTGTCGACGATGCTGGCCAAGCCGCCGGCATGGAAAAAACCGTGCTGCTGCGTCAGACCTGGATTGAACGGCAGGCGGATCGCGACGAACCCTGGGCGGATATCGGCAAGTTCGGCGCCCAGCGTGCGCATCAAGCCTTGCTTGGCGAAGCTTGAGCGCACCGTATCCGAATATCCGTCATGGACGGGTTTGAATTCGGGCAAAATCGGCAATGTCGTCGGCAATTCTTCGGTCATGACGGCGCCGGCAATCTCAGGTCCCGATCCGGAACGGCGAGACCAGGCCTTCGAGGGTCGCCATCACGGCCAACGGCGTCAGCTTGCCGGTGGCCGGGTTTTCCTCGGTCGGCACACCGGCGATGGTGAAATCCAGGTGCGTCGCGTCGCTATCCAAGATCACCCGATGCGTGTTGCGCTCGACTGCGGGGTCGGCCCAAATTTCATAGCTGGTCGCGTCCGGCCCCGGACCGGCAAGGCTAAGCGCGACGGCGACGTTGACGTTGGCCGGAAACTTGAGCGCCGCGTCCCTGACGCTGCCCTTATAGAGACATACCGGGGCTTTGAGATCGCTGAGATCGATCCCCTGCTCGATCACGAACGGCGCCTTGAGCAGGCCCTTCGGCGGCTTCCGGGTGACCATCGTCAGCGAATGAATCTTGCCGTGCTGGGCGGCGCGGACGGCATCGAACGCGGCCAAGGCGCCGGTCGAGACGATCAACCGAGCACCAGTCTTTTTCGCCGTCTCGATCAGATCGAGCCGATCCAAAATCTGCGTCACCGTGACAGCGACCAAGATTTTCCCGGCCGCCATGGTAGGCTCGGCGAGATCGAAGAACTTCTCAGGCGGCAATGCCTCGACGACGATGTCGGCGCTGGCCACGAGTTCCGGAAGTTCGAGCACCGATGGCTGGGTCTTGAAATTCGCGACCCGCTTTTCGGCGCGCGCCCTGTCGCCGGCGGAAACAGCCACCAGGCGGAGGCCCGGCTGTCCGGCGTCGAGCCACTTGGCGACCGGCATCCCGACGGCGCCGAGACCGGCCACCGCTACCTTGAGCACTTGACCCGTCATGCCTTGCTTCCCTTTTTCTGACTTTGTTTTTGCGCCAATAGATCGGCGCACTGCTTTTCGATCCGCCGCATTTCGCCCAAGGCGTCGTCGATGTCGCGGCGCTGCGCTTCCAACGCGGTCATGCGAATTCCGATCACCTCGATGAATTGCCGAAGCTGCGTCACTTCACTGGGATCGACATCGTAGAGGTCGATCAGTTCGGCGATTTCCTCCAACGATAGACCCAAACGCTTGCCGCGCATGATCAGGCGCAGCCGGACCCGGTCGCGCGGGCTATAAATCCGCCGTTGCCCGTCGCGGGCCGGGCGGAGCATGCCCTTGTCCTCGTAGAAACGGATGGTGCGGGTGGTGATCCCGAACTCCGCCGCCAATTCCCTGATGCCGTGCGTTTCGCTCATGCCCCGATGCTAATTGACCTTTACGTTAACGTAAAGGGCGGCTTGTTGGCTGCGTCAGGCCAGCACCAAGGCCGCCAAGCCAAGGAACGCGAAGAAGCCGACCACGTCGGTGACCGTGGTCAGAAAAACACTGGACGCAATGGCCGGATCGGCGCCGTAGCGGTCTAGTAAAATCGGGATCGTGGTGCCGGCCAGTCCGGCGACGATCAGATTGACGACCATCGCCGCGGCGATGACGACGCCTAGAACCGGGCTTTGGAACCAGATCCAGGTGACCACGCCGGTCACAACCGCGAACAACGCGCCGTTGAGGCAGCCGACGATGAATTCCTTGGTGATGACCCGGACCGCGTTGGCACTGTTCAGTTCCTTTGTCGCTAGGGCACGGACGGTGACGGTCAAGGTCTGGGTGCCGGCGTTGCCGCCCATGGAGGCGACGATCGGCATCAGAACTGCCAGCGCCACCACCTGTTGAATGGCGGCGTCGAAGAGCCCGATCACCAGCGACGCCAGGATCGCCGTCGCCAAATTGACCAGCAACCAACTGAAGCGGGCCCGCGTCGTCGACATCGTCGCCTGATACAGGTCATCCTCGATGACGCCACCCATTCGCATGATGTCTTCTTCGTGTTCCTCGTGGATGACGTCGACGACATCGTCGATGGTGATCGCGCCGACCAGCCGTCCGCTGCCGTCCACCACCGCCGCCGACACCAGATCGCGCTGGCGGAACAGGAAGGCGACATCTTCCTGGTCGGTGGTGACGGCGATCTCGTGGGTATCGGCTTCCATGATATCGGTGACCGGCACTTGGCGCCGGGTCTTCAGCAGCTTGCTCAGGGATACCGTACCGACCGGATGGTGCTTGGAGTCGACGATAAAGATGTCATAGAAAACGCTCGGCAGATCTCCTTCGTCCTCGTCGGCGGCGCGGCGCATGAAGTCGATGCATTGGCCAATGTTCCAGTTCATCGGCACGGTGACTACTTCGCGCTGCATCAACCGGCCGGCGCTGTCCTCGGGATATCCGAGGCCTTCCTCGATGATCGTCCGTTCTTCCTCGGGGATCGCCTCCAGAACGGCGCGCTGCTGCGCGTCATCCATTTCCTCAAGCACCATGATCGCGTCGTCGCTGTCCATTTCGGTCAGCGCCGAGGCTAGGTCTTCGAGGCCCAAGACCTCGACCACTTCGTCGCGGACGGTCTCGTCCAATTCGGAGAGGATTTCCGGATCGAGCGTCGGGCGCAGCAA
>JAQBZY010000341.1 GCA_027620395.1 Pseudomonadota bacterium | reverse complement strand
TCGTCCTACAAGGTGAAGCAGGAAATCACCATGGCCGATCTGTTGGGGCGCGCCAACCACGTGCGCCAGATCGGCATCGACGTCGCGCGCCACCAGATGCAGCGGAACGGCATCAAGATCATCGAGGCCGAGGCGTCCTTCGCCGGCCCGCACCGTCTGTCGTTGGCCCCCGCCGGCGGCGGCGCGCCGACGGAAATCAGCGCCGCCAATGTGATCATCGGCGCCGGCACGACGACGACCCGCGACGCCAACATCGCCTTCGATGGGGAACATATTTTCACCAGCGACGACATCCTCGAACTCAAGGCGCTGCCGAAGAGCCTCGCCGTGGTCGGCGCCGGTGTCATCGGCATTGAGTACGCGACCATCTTCGCGACGCTTGGCGTGCGCATCACCGTGGTCGACAAGCGGACCCGGCTGTTGCCGTTCGTCGACGAGGAGATCATCGATACCCTGGCACACTTGATGCGCCAGGAACGCGTCACGCTGCGCCTTGGCGAGGAAGTCAGCGGGATCGAGCTGGTTGACGGCGGGCAGGGGCAGAAAGTCCACATCGCGCTCAACAGCGGCAAGCATATCCTCAGCGAAACCGTGCTGTATTCCATCGGCCGCACCGGCGCGACGGAGAAGCTCAATCTGGAAGCGGCGGGCCTTTCCGCCGACCCGCGCGGGCGCATTGCCGTCAACGCCAACTATCAGACGGCCGTGCCGCATATCTATGCCGTTGGCGACGTTGTCGGCTTTCCAAGCCTGGCGTCCACCTCCATGGAGCAGGGCCGGCTCGCCGCCTGCCATGCCTTCGGCGTCGAGGCGCACAGTTTCCCCGATCTGTTGCCGTACGGCGTCTATACGATTCCCGAGATTTCCGTCGTCGGCCGCAACGAACAGGAATTGACCGAGGCCGGAACGCCTTACGAGGTCGGCCGCGCCGCCTACAAGGAAATCGCCCGCGGTCAGATTGTCGGCGACCAGGCGGGGTTGCTGAAGCTATTGTTCGACCCCGAGACCCGCAAACATTATCGGCGACGGTGCCTGCGAGTTGATCCACATCGGCCAGGCGGTGATGTCGCTCGGCGGCACGATCGACTATCTGATCGACACCGTGTTCAACTACCCGACCTTCGCCGAGTGCTACAAGACCGCCGCCTTCGACGGCATCAACCGGATGGGATGAACCGGCGCCGCGAGCGAAATCGCGCCGCGATGCGCTAGCGCGTGTGACAGCTCGGACAGCAATAGGCGCAACCATCGACATTCGCGTAGTGTTTCTTCGCCTCGCGCACGGCGTCTTTGCAATCCGTGAAATACCCGAGTGGACGGCGATGATTAGGCAATGGGGGATGCGAGCACCCCTCCGTATGCACTTCGTGCTCGCCGGTCGGTTGGGCATTCGTGTTGACGTAATAGTGGGCCATGCGACATCTCTCCTTCATCGTGCGAATCGTATAGCTACTATTAGTATACAGTAATTATTTTTAAAAGCTATTACGTGTTATTCATTTTTTCATCGCGCCCCGAATATCTCTGATCGGAAACGAGTCGGTTTTCGGCCCGCCGCCGTGTAAAATCGCCGCAGTCGAACATGGATACCGGGCGGGAACGGGCATGGCTTTCCTAAGCACGGCGGAAATAGGGCAATTTCGCGATACCGGTTGCCTGGTTTGCCCCGACGCGGTGACGGCGGCGCAACTGGCCGCCATGCGCGCCGATCTCGGCATCTGGATCGAGGAAAGCCGCGCCCATGCCGGGCCCTACGGAAAAACCTTCGACAACCGGCCACGCTTTGATGTCGAGCCCGGCCACAACGCCGAAAAGCCGGCGCTTAGGCGCGTCGCCTCACCGACAGAAATATCGGAAGCCTACCTCGATGTCATGCAGAACGGCCGCATGCTGGACATGCTCACCGACCTGATCGGGCCCAATTTGCGGTTCCACCACAGTAAGATCAACAGCAAGCTGCCGGGCTCGGGGACCGTCGTCGATTGGCATCAGGATTTCAATTACGATCCGCATTCCAACGACGATGTTGTCACTAGCCTGCTGTTTTTGGACGAGGTGACACCGGGAAACGGGCCCCTGATGACGGCGCCCGGCTCACACACCGGCCCGCTGCATTCGCTCTGGCATGATGGGGTTTTCACCGGCGCCATGGGCCAACAGGCCTCGGCCGCATTCGAGAAGATCGCGGTCCGCCATACTGGCCCCGCCGGCAGCGTCTGCTTCATGCATGCCAGGGTCGCGCATGCGTCGAGGGCCAATGCCTCGACCGGACCAAGAAGCCTGTTTATTTCCTGCGTCGCCGCCGCCGACGCCATTCCGTTGGCGGCAAACCACCTGCCGAGCGTGCACATGGGCATGTTGCTCCGGGGCAAGGAGCCCGGCAGGATCCGCTCGATCGCTTTCGAAATGGAAATTTCCGAGGTGCCGAAGGGTGCTTCCTTTTTCACGCAACAGAACGCCGCCAATTCCGGCTGACTCGCGGCTCAAAACATGCATTTCCTCGGCCATTGGTCGGCCGATCCGAAGGCCTTCGACGATGTGCTGGAGGAATGGGTCGATAATTTCCTGAAACCGGAGCGGCTTGAGGGCGGTTTCCCTAAGACCGCCGCCTATTCGGCGGCAACCATGGCTCCCGGCCGCGCCAACCGCCAACCGTCGGCCGGATAGAGCGACTTCACCCTAGCCAATTGTCGGGTCAGGCCGAGCACGACATCAATCATCGGCGTCGGCGTCCCGGTCACGCGGCCCAATTCCTGAACCGCAGTGACAAGGGCGTCGATTTCCATGCCCCGACCGCGCTCGAGATCTTGCAGCATCGAGGTGCGGTGCGCGCCGACCTTGGCGGCGCCGTTGATGCGGCGTTCGCGACTGACCCGGAAGCTGACGCCGAGCTTGCCGGCGATGATTTCCGCTTCCTGCATCATGGCATCGGCGAGGCCGCGCGTGTCGGGATCGGTCGCCACCACGTCGAGCGTCGTGCGGGTCAAGGCGGAGATCGGATTGAAGCAGAGATTGCCCCAGAGCTTGAGCCAAATTTCGCTTCGGATGTCGTCGAGGATCGGCGCCTCGAAGCCGGCGGCGATCAAAACGCCGGACAGCCTGAGCGCGCGTGGCGATATGGTGCCGTCCGGCTCGCCGATAGCAAA
>JAQBZY010000340.1 GCA_027620395.1 Pseudomonadota bacterium | reverse complement strand
AGATTCCGATTTTTAGCGCCGGCCCGGATCGGCCCCAGGATCGGCCTTATCGCCGAGGCTGATTTCTTGCGTATCAAGCGCGTCGGCGAGGCGGCCGGTGGCGGCGCCCGGCTTAAGCGGTTTTTGCTGGCTCGCCGCCGGCGCCCAGGCGGTCATGGTCAATATCTGAAACGTCGCCGGCACCCGGCCATCTGAGCCTTCGAAGCGCTGGCGATATTTTTCCAGGGCCGAAAATAGTGTCTGGCGGCGAAAAGGTTGGCGGCGGCGCTCAAGCAAGACATTGGTTTCGCCCATGCCCCTGAGATCGGCCAACAACCGCATCGGATCGGCGTAGGAGACGGTGACGGTTTCGGCGTCGACCACCGGCAACGCAAATCCGGCCCGCTGCAACAGCCCGCCCAAATCGCGGACATCGGCAAATGGCGAGACCCGGGGGCTAAGCCCGCCGTCCAAGGCGATTTCGGCGTCGGCCAATACCTCGCGCAGTTCCTTAAGCGTTTCACCGCCCAGCATCGACGCCAAAATCAACCCATCCGGGCGAAGGGCCCGGCGGATTTGCGAAAGCGCGCCCGGCAGGTCGTTGACCCAATGAAGATTGAGATTGGACAGCACCAGATCGAGGCTGGCGTCCTTGACTGGCAGCCATTCCTCGTCGGCGGCAAAGGCCGGTCCGAGCCGTCCGGCGGCGGCGGCCAACTCGGGCGCCAGATCGGCCTGCAACAGCGTGCCGACGCGGCCCTTATCCTTGAGTGTCTCGGCCATCCAGCCCATGCGGCAGCCGAGATCGAGGGCCAGCGGAAAATCGCGGCGGACATCCATCAATCTGTCAAAAAGCCGCTCTGCCCCTTCCATGAACAGAAAGCCGTGCTCGGGGAATCCGGCCCGGGCCCGGGCCCGGCGGCGGCTGTGCAACACCCTGTCGAAAACCAGCATCGGATCGGAGGGAGCCATGATCAGATTTATGACACGGATGGCCGGCGATCCCAACTGGCCTGGTGGTGCCGGGCGGATGCTTGGAGCAGCCTGGCAACGCACCGCCGATCTGTTGTGGCCGCCGGTCTGCGGCGCCTGCGAGGCGCCGACGACGGCGCATGGCCAGCTTTGCTCGGAATGCTGGGACCGGGTCCGCTTCATCGGCGCGCCGCAATGCGCCGCCTGCGGGTTGCCGTTTCCACACGAGCTTGGCAAAGGCGCGCTTTGCGGCGGTTGCGCCAGGGCGCGTCCCAGGATCGACCGCGCCCGTGCGGCTTTCGTCTACGACGAGGCGTCCAAGCCGATGATTCTGGCCTTCAAGCACGGCGACCGCAGCGATCTGCTGCCGGCCCTCGTCGGTCACTTGCTCAGGCCCGGCAGAGTGCTGCTCGAGGACGCCGATCTGATTGTGCCGGTGCCGTTGCATTGGCGCCGCATGCTCCGCCGCCGCTTCAACCAGTCGGCGTTGCTGGCCAACGGTCTCGCCGCCAGGACCGGGGTGCCGTCGTGGCCGGACCTCCTGGTCAGGGTCAAACCGACCAGGACCCAAGGCGGGTTGGGTCGGCAAGGCCGGATCCGCAATGTCGCGGGCGCATTCCGTGTCCGGGAACGCCACTTGGTTGCCGTCGCTGGCAAACGGGTATTGCTGATCGACGACGTTGCGACCACCGGCGCGACCTTGGACGCCGCGGCGCGGGCGCTTTTGAAGGCCGGCGCGGCGGCGGTTGACGCGCTAACCATCGCCCGGGTGATCGGTCCGTCCATTTGAGGCCTTTGATCAGCGGCCAGACGTTCTATATATCTGGGGTATCAACCGCGACGGATGCCGCCCCCATGCCTGAAATCGAAATCTATACCTCGCCGTTCTGTGGCTATTGCCACCGCGCCAAGACGCTCCTGGAGCGGAAGGGTGTCAGCTTTACCGAACACGACGTGATGATGAGCGCCACGGCCAGACGCGAAATGACCGAGCGCGCCGGCGGAGTCCGCTCGGTGCCGCAAATCTTCGTCGACGGCAAGCACATCGGCGATAGCGACGGCATCCACGCCATGGACGCGCGTGGCGAACTGGACGCGGCGCTTGGCATCGGCGGGTGAGCGTCTCGCTCCGCATCGGGCTTTTGCAAATCACGGCCGGGTCGGAGCCCGGTCCCAATGCCGCCGCCGCCAAGTCGATGGTCGCGGAAGCCGCCCGGGGCGGCGCCGAACTAGCGCTGCTTCCGGAAGTTTGCAACATGATCGAGCCGGACCGGCCGAAGCTCCGCGAAAAAGTCAGACCTGAGGCCGACGACGAAACCGTCGCCGCCGTCCAGGCCGCTGCCAGGGCGGCCGGCATCTGGGTTTTGATCGGCTCGGTCGTGGTCGATCCCGAGGACGGCTCGGGCAAGCTCGCCAACCGCTCCTTGCTGATCGACGGCGCGGGCGATGTCAGGGGCCGTTACGACAAGATGCACCTATTCGATGTCGAGATCGGAAGCGGCAACGTGTACCGCGAAAGCGACACCTACCGGCCAGGCGCCGCGGCGCCGATCGTTCAGACGCCGTGGGGCCGGCTCGGCATGACGGTTTGCTACGATCTCCGCTTTCCACATCTGTATCGCGACCTGGCCAGGCAAGGTTGTGAGATGTTGACGATCCCGTCGGCCTTTACCCGCCCGACCGGCGAAGCGCATTGGCATGTGCTGATGCGGGCCCGGGCCATCGAATGCGGCGCCTTCGTGCTGGCCCCGGCGCAGTCGGGCGATCATGCCAGCGGGCGGAAGACCTACGGCCATTCGCTGGCGGTCGGTCCCTGGGGCGAAATTTTGGCCGACGGCGGCGATCAAGTCGGGATCACCTACGCCGATCTCGACATGACATTGCCAGCCGAGGCCAGGGCGCGGATACCGGCGCTTCGGCACGACCGGCCGTATACCCTCGACGTCTAAGCGGCCGCCGCATCTTGAGGCGCGGCGACGTCGCGTCTCGAAAGATGAGGCATGAGAGTTACGCTCCGTCGTTCAGTGAATGCGGCGGCGGCTCGGCGTCGGCCTCGGCCGTTGGGGCGTGATCGTTGACGGCGCAGACCCGCTGCTTGACGCCGGGGCATTCGTCGTTGCCGACGAGGCCGTGTTCGTAGGCGACGATCTGCATCCGGCCACCGAGCAGCCCTAGCAATTCGCCCGACCGAAGCAGATGA
>JAQBZY010000339.1 GCA_027620395.1 Pseudomonadota bacterium | reverse complement strand
AGTGATTTTTGTGAACTGTTCATTGCACCACCTGGCGATGGCGAGCCATCTCAATCTGCCGATAAATAAGGACGGCTATGAGCAGGCCGACCACCGTGAACTGTTGCAACTGGGCGCCGAAGACGAAGCCGGAATAAAATTCGGCCATGCCGAGGCCAAGGCCGGCGATGATCACACCAGGCAAATTACCGAGCCCAGCCGCCGTCACGATCACGAACGACCGGATTGAGTGCGGAATGCCGTAATACGGTTGAATTACCCAAATCATCGCCACCAGTGCACCGGCGGCGCCGCAGATCGCCGAATTGAGCGCAAAGGTAAAGGCATACACTTTCTCTGTGTCGATCCCCATCACCTTGGCGGCACGGGCATCCTGCGCGGTGGCTCGGATCGCTTGTCCCATCCGCGATTTCTTCATGAAAATAACCACGGAAACGGCAAGCACGATGCACAGAAAAAATGAAATTACCTTGATCCCGGCAAGTGTCACTCTGCCATCGAGGATGGAGTAAATTGCGTATCCGGACTCGGCCGACTGCACTCCCGGACCGAACGCAAGATTCAAACTTTGTTCGACGACCAGACCAAGGCCGAATGTCGCCAACAAGGACGTGAACAGATCCTTACCGATCACCCGCCTGATGATAAGCTTGTAAACCGCCCAGCCAAAACCAAACATCAGGACCGCCGCCACCGGCACACCGAACAGCGGATGAATGCCCTGGGTTCCCATCCACCAAGAGACATAGCCGCCCATAATGACGAGTTGGCCCTGAGCCAAATTCTTGACGTTCATGACGCCCCAGACCAACGCTAGCCCATAGGCGGCAAGGACGAATATCCCGCCGACAAACAATCCGTCCAAAATCATCTGGATATTGTCGAACATCGGCAATTTCCCCCGCTTTATTGTTATTCGATTTGCTGCCGTGACGAGACGTCAACGGAACACGTCCGCCCTACCTTTCGGCAACGGCGGACGCGTCCGGAAACCTTGGGATAAATATCCCGTCTGGCCTTACTTCACTTTACGCGGCCATTCGATCGGATGCGACGCCCACTTGAGCGGTGCAACAACGTTGTACTTACCGTCCTGAATCTGGCGCAGCACCATCGGCTTGGCGATGTTGTTGCCCTGCGGCGAGAATTTGATCTGGCCGTAGAAGGTGGCGAGATTGGTCGCCGCCAGGGCATCACGGAGCTTCTCGGTATCGGTCGAGTTGGCGCGCTGGAAAGCATCGGCGAATACCTGCACCGCCGCCGACGCCTGCGCCGACTGATACGGAACATTCTTGTAGCCGTCGAAGGTAGCCTTGAAGAGCTTGTCGTAACCGGCGGCCGAGCCGAACAGGTCGTCCTTGTAGCTCAGCGTTTCCGACCATTGGGTCGGGCACAGGAAGCCATTGACGACATCCGGGAAGTTGCTGGTGACCTTAGCCGCTTCGCAGTGCGTGACGGCAATCATCGGCGTGTCGATCTTCATTTCACCGATCTGACGGGCCGCCGTCGCCGCGCCCTTTTCATGCCCGGACAACAACAGCACGTCCGGCTTCAGCGCCTTGACCTTGGTCAGTGTCGCGGCGATGTCGTTGAGATCGCGCGGCATCTTGTCGTCGATCACGACTTTCATGTTGAACTTCTTGGCATCTTCGAGGACGCCGGCACGAACATCGAGGGAGAACGGATCGTTCTCGAAAGCCATGGCGATCTTGACGTCGCTCGCCTTCTTGCCGTTCTTTTCGGCAATTTCAGCGGCCAACGCGATGGTGCTGGCAAGATACAGTTCCGACGTCGAGAGAACGGCGAACATGTACCTGTAGCCCTGCGTGAACAACGAGCGCGACGCGCCCTCGGCTTCGACCATCGGAACTTTGTACTTCTCGGTGATCGGCGCGGCTGCCTTGGTGGTCGCCGAGCTGTACGGCCCGAGAATGTATTTGATGCCGTCCTGCTTGATTATCCGTTCCAACAATTGCGACGTACGGGCTGGCGTCGATTCATCGTCGTAATACTTAACCGCGATCTTATAACTCTTGCCGCCGATTTTGACGCCGCCCTTCTTGTTGATCATGTCGATGGCGAGATTGTAGCCGTTCTTGGCATGAATGCCGTTAGCCGAATATTTGCCAGTGAACGAAATCGCGGAACCGAGTGTGATCGTATCACCCTCGACCTTGGCTTGCGCCGGCATCGCAGCCATCAGGCCAGCGGCGGCGACGCCAAAAGCTAGCGCACCGATGAAATGTAGGGTCTTTATCATGGGCTGTCTCCCTGTTTGTCCTTGGGCCAATAACGGCTTAATTCGCCGCCGCTCTTCCGGCGGCGGCGCTTAAACAACAATATTAACGATATTAAAGAACTTTCGTCGTCGTGCAAGAACACTGAGCAAAAAGAAAAAACAATGGCAACAAGTCGTTATTTGCCGCGAGGAACCCAGGCCTTGATCTGTACCGGGCGGCCGCTTTGGGTTCGGTAGACGTTGGGTTTGCGAACCTGCTCCCGCCCCGGCGCCTCGCGGCTCTGCACGAACCCACTCATCATGTCGGCGAGCGGTATTTCGGCCCGGGGACCACGCAGTAAGGCGTTCCGATAGGCGTTGGTGTCCTTGGTGATTTTATTCAGCCGTTCGATCGTCAGATGCCCGAATTTACTCCAGACGCCGCTAAGGAAATCCTCGACCTCATTTGGCAGGAACAATTCCGCTTCGATGTCCGGACGCCCCTTGGAAAACGACATGTAGACGTTCGGCTCCACCGGACCGGCCTCATCGGCGACGAACACCGCCGGCATCAGCCGCCGGCCCTTGTTCATCACCGCGTAATAGGCTTGCGCAATGAACAGCAAGCGCTGCAGCTTCTGCGGCTGCAGGTATTCGTTCTCGTTCAACGCGGTGTCGGCGAACCAAAACGCGACATCGAAGGCGTTGTTCACGTCAGCCGGCATGCTGCCCCGCCCATGGTATGGGTTTTCTTCATCATTAGCGTCGAGCCTAGCCAAGAATGGTAAACGGAATCTTTATTTGTGCCGAGAGAATTAATTTCCGCGCACAGGCAACGCTACGGAAAAAATCAGGCACGATATTGAGGCTTTCGCGGTGCAGCTCGGCCGCAGTCCTGAACAGCGCTGCGTTGGCCTTGTAATACCAGCCTGCAAA
>JAQBZY010000338.1 GCA_027620395.1 Pseudomonadota bacterium | reverse complement strand
CCGAGAGTTTGTCCCAGTTCATCGCCGGCAAGGGCTCGGTGACACTGGATGGTGTCTCGCTGACCGTGAACGAGGTGGCGGGGAACGATTTCACCGTCAATCTGATCCCGCACACCCAGCAGGAAACGACGCTCGGCCGCCTCGGGCCCGGCGCCTTCGTCAACCTGGAAATAGACATGCTGGCGCGCTATGTTGCCCGGCTTGCCGAACGGAGTACGTAAAACCTTGTCATCGAACCGGAAAATGTCGTCGGCCACGAAATCCGATGTCGCAGAGGCGGCGGCGTTGGGCGAGGAATTCCTGTCGCCGATCGCCGACATCATCGAGGACGCGCGCAATGGCCGGATGTTTATCCTGGTCGACGACGAAAGCCGCGAGAACGAAGGCGATCTGGTGATCCCGGCGCAAATGGCGACGCCGGACGCGATCAACTTCATGGCCAAGCACGGCCGCGGCCTGATCTGTTTGGCGCTGACCTCGGCCCGAGTGAAAACCCTGGAACTGCCGGCCATGTCGCGGCGGAATTCATCGCGCCATCAAACCGCCTTCACGATCTCGATCGAGGCCCGGGAAGGGGTCACCACCGGCATATCGGCGTCCGACAGGGCCCGCACCGTGTCGGTCGCCATCGACCCGGCCAAGGGCCCAGCCGACATTGCGTCGCCCGGTCACGTATTTCCGCTGGAAGCCCGGGACGGCGGCGTCCTGGTCCGCGCCGGCCATACCGAGGCGGCGGTCGATGTCGCGCGTCTGGCCGGCCTCAATCCGTCCGGCGTGATTTGCGAGGTGATGAACGAGGACGGCACCATGTCGCGGCTGCCCGATCTGATCAAGTTCGCCCAGTTTCACGGCATCAAGGTCGGCACCATCGCCGAACTGATCGCCTATCGGCTGCGCCACGACCGGGTCGTTGAGCGCACTACCGAGACAGTGTTCAAGAGCCGCTTCGGCGGCGACTGGAAAATGATGGTCTACGTCAACCGGGTCGCCTATGCCGAACACATCGCACTGGTCAAAGGCGACGTCACCGGCGACGGGCCGGTGCCGGTCCGGATGCACGCCCTCAATGTCCTGGACGACGTCCTCGGCGATGCCGAAAGCGGCAAGGGCGGCGATCTGCAACAGGCCATGAAGATGATCGCCGACGAAGGCCGGGGCGCCGTCGTTTTGATCCGCGAGCCTTATCCGAAAAGCTTGTCCGACCGGGTCAAGGCCAGGCTCGGCGAGCCGGCCGAGGGCGCCGGGCAGGCGCTCAGGGACTATGGCGTCGGCGCGCAGATTCTGCTCGACTTGGGGGTCCGCGAGATGATCCTGCTCTCCAACACCAAGCGCACCATCGTCGGCCTCGACGGTTACGATCTGATCGTCACCGGCCAGCGGCCGATCCCGGCCGGGACGATGCCGTCATGATCGAGACCAACAAACGCAACACCATCTTGTTGGTCGAATCCCGCTATTACGAAAAGATATCGAAAGACCTAGGCGCCGGAGCCGAGACCGTGATCACAGACGCCGGCTTCGACATCGAGCGGATCGAGGTCAGCGGCGTGTTCGAAATTCCGGCGGCCTGCGAAATGGTCATCATGGCCGGCAAGGCCGACCCACACCGGGCCTATGCCGGTATCCTGGCCTTGGGTTGCGTGATCCGGGGCGAGACCGATCACTACGACCACATCTGCCGCGAAGCCAGCCGGGCGCTGATGGAGATTTCCGTCCGCCACACGGTGCCCTTGGGCTTCGGCGTGCTGACTTGCGAAAACGGCAAACAGGCCGAGGTCCGCGCCGACCCGAAGCAAAAGAACAAGGGCGCCGAAGCGGCCCGGGCGTGTCTTCGAATGATCGAACTGCAACACGAACTCCTTGGCGGTGACGTATGAGCAAGCCGCCGGGGAAGGGCGACGACGACCGTCCACGCGCCTCGGCCAGACTTGCCGCCGTGCAGGCGGTTTATGAGATGGAATTGGCCGACGCACCGGGCGATCGGGTGCTGGCCGATTTCGCCACCCAGCGCTGGGCCGGGGTTGATGCCGATGTCGCCGATCTGGCGCCGCCCAAAGCCGATTTGTTGGCCAAACTGATCACCGGCGTCGCCGCTCAACTGGCCGAACTCGACGCCCTGATCGCGCCGGCCATGGCCGGGCGCAAGCTCGACGATCTAGAAACCGTGATGCGGGCGCTTTTGCGGGTCGCCGCCTTCGAACTCCTGGCCCGGCCGAGCGTGCCGGCGAGGAGCGTGATCTCCGCCTACATGGCCGTCGGCGACGCCTTCTTCGACGACGGGCCGCAGACCAAACTGGTCAACGGTATCCTGAATTCCCTCGCTCGGCAGACCAGGCCAGGAGAGTTTCAAGCCGACGCCGACAGCCTGGCTGCGGCCGAGGCGGCAGGTGCCTGAGCGGGCTGGCGAATTCGACCTGATCGAGCGGTATTTCCGGCCGTTGGCGGCGGCGCCTGAAGCACTTGGCCTTACCGACGACGCTGCCTTGCTGACCCCTAAACCCGGGTTCGAGCTTGCCGTCAGCACCGATGCCATCGTCGCCGGCGTGCATTACTTGGCAAGCGACACGCCGGAAACGGCGGCGGCCAGGCTGATCGCCAGCAATCTTTCCGATCTCGCCGCCATGGGCGCAAGGCCACTCGGCTTCACGCTCGCCTGCGCCTGGCCAAATGCAACGGCGGAAAACTGGATCGCTGCCTTTGCCGCCGAGCTTGGCCGCTGGATCGCGCGGTTCAGCTTTCCACTCCTCGGCGGCGACACCGTGGCCACGCCAGGGCCGGCGGTCTTTTCATTGACCGCCATCGGCGAAGTCGAAGCCGGTAGGGCGCTCCGGCGTTCCGGCGCCAAGGCCGGCGGGCGGGGGTTCGTGACCGGTACAATCGGCGACGCGGCGCTTGGGCTTAGGGTCGCCAAGGGCGAGGCGAACGGTCTGCCGGCGCCGGTGAGGGATTTCCTGCTCCGACGATTCCGGGCGCCAGAGCCCAGGGTCGCCGCCGGCCGGGCACTGATCGAAACGGCCCGCATCGGTCAAATCGGCGGCGCAATCGATATTTCGGACGGATTGGTCCAGGATTTCGGCCATGTCGCCCGGGCCTCAAAAGTCGGCATCGACATCGACGCCGCCCTGGTGCCGCTGTCGGACGCGGCGAAAGCGGCGCTGGCCGCCGGTCTC
>JAQBZY010000337.1 GCA_027620395.1 Pseudomonadota bacterium | reverse complement strand
GCCTTCAATTCCGGCGCGTCCACGTCCATCAATTCATAGACCGTGACCGCCGTCTCCCGGCCCACGACCACCACCCGGTCAAGTTCCCGGATCTCGAACTTGGTTGGATCTTGGAGGCGTTCCTTCGTGTGATTGGTGAAAAGGATTTGTGAGCCGAACAGCTTGGTCAGGCTCTCCGTGCGCGCCGACAGGTTGGCTGTGTCGCCGACGACGTTCGATTCCAACCGCTGGCCGCCGCCGATGGCTCCCAGCATGAGGGGACCGCTGGCGATTCCGAGACCGAAGCGGATCTCCGCTTCATTGCGGCTCTTGCGCCGCACGTTCAGCACCTGGGTCTCCTTGACCATGGCGATGGCGCAGCGCAGGGCGGCGTCGGCTTCGCCCGGAAACAAGGCCATGATGGCATCGCCCTGGTACTGATTGACGAAGCCGTTCTCGTTCTGGATGGGTGGCTCCACGGCGGCCAGGAATTCGTTGAGCATGGCGAAAGCGCCTTGGGGGCCCAACTGCTCCGACATCGTGGTGAAGCCGCGGATATCGGCGAACAGCACGTTCATCTCGAGGCCGGCGGCGTCGCCGGCGCCGATTTCCTCGATGCTTTCGCGGTTCAACAGTTCGAGGAACTGGAAAGGGACGAAGCGGCTGTACGAACTCGTGAGATCGACCAGCCGTTCGTTGTGCGACTTAATCTCCTCGTTCAATTCCCGGGTCGTCCACAGGGCGCTGGCCTGGCGCACCATGACGGTGAAGGCAGACTTGCATTCCTCCGATATGGGTTCGAAGAAATCGGCGCTGTCTTGCGTAACGCCGGCCAGGATCGCCCCGCTGAAGGCACCGGACTTGTCGGTGAGAGGGCAGATGATCGCCTGGGCCAATTTCAATTCTTGCCAGTGTTCCAAGAGCGGATCAGCGGCATCGACGATTCGGGTGTCGTTTGGATCGATCCAATCCATCGAAAGCGGCAACACGCCGGGCGGATCGTCGAAGCCAAACTCGCCGGCGGCGACCAGCGTCGTCCCGTCACCCGTTGTTCTGAGCACGAGGGCGACTTCGAACTCAAATGCCTCAATGATGGCTTCCAGGGTCAGGGTGTGGAATTCGCTGGCCGTGGAAACCTCAAGCGCGCCGGCGATGTAATTCTGGATCGCCTTGAACCGCATGAGCTCTCGGTCGATGCGGTCCTTTGTGCCGATCAGGTCGCGCTGAATGACAAGGTGGCGGCCGCTTTCGGCTTCCAGCCGTTGGCAGGTCGCCAGCAGGTCCTCGTAACTCCGTTGATCCTTGGCTTCCGACATACCCAATGCGAACGGAGGTTTAAGCGCCTTCCTTGCGGACAAGGGAGAAAAGCGACGTGGTGTAACTGTGGAAGCGGTTCTTGCCGCCCAACGGCGCGTATTCGCTGTAGCCGTAGACCCCAAGCCAGGGCACGACGTCGTCGCCACAAAGGGGGTACTGCATCTTGGCGATAATCTCGTCCTTGAGCACGCGGTTGAACATCAGACGGCCGCGCGCCATGCAGTCGGCATGAAAAACGGCGACCGGCTTGCGGCCGTTGAGCGCCTTATCCATGCGTTCCATCATGCGCTCGACGCCGTTGAAGATGAGCTGTTCGTCCCTTTGCATGAGAACCACTTTGGTGCCTTCCTCGCACCGCACGGGCCACAGGAAGGACTGATAATCCTCGCTGACGATCAAGGGCGCGCGGAGGATTTGCGGATTGTCGTAAGCCGCCTGATCGGCGGGCGACAAATCGACGCCCAGTCCGACGATGGCCATCGCTTCCGACGGCGCCGTTTCGGCGGGCAGTCCGACCTTGCTCATGAGGGTCGGCCAAGCGGGCTTCCCGTCCAGTTCGATGATGCGGTTACCGTCCGATTTGGTGACTTCGAAGGTCATGCCTTCCAGGGGGATCGAACCATGATGAATGCCCATCACAAGCTCGAGGGAGGGATCGGCGAATCCGACCAGCACGATGCCGTGCTCCATCACGTCTTGGCCGAAGAATTGAAAGGTCTTCTTGGCCTTGCCGTTATCGGCCGAGGTCGCGCCGAAGATCGGCACGTCCGGGCCGAAGACGCTTTCGATGCCCTCGATAACCTCGTCGCCGCACAGATCGAGGCCCGACGTCAGGCAATAGAGCATGGTGACGCCGTCACACTTCGCTTTGACTTCTTCCGCCACCTGGGTGGCGAGGGCCAGGGAATTCTGACTGTTCAGGCCGTCCGCCGCCGAGGCGCCGAATTCCTTGCCCCGAACCGCCATGACGGCCATTGACCGCATGTTTTCGCTGACGCCTTCCCGGCCGATAACGCCGCTGCCGGTGCAACCGACGATAACGGCGTTGGCGCAGGCCGCCCGCGCCGCCGCGATGGCCTGGGCGAAGTTGTGTCCGACCGTCGAATGGATGACAAGAAGATCGCAGGCGTCGCCGCCGTCTCCCAAGGCCAATTCGACGCACTCGGCCGCCGCCTGCTTGCTGTTTACGGCCGTACTCAGGCCGGAAGAGAATTCAAGCATTCCCCATTCCTCCCCATATGCTGCTGGCCACGTCGGCTCCGATAATACGAACTTATACCGATCATTGGAATAGTTCCATCTTCGCGGCCATCTGGCAGCAGCATAGTTGGTGATATTGGAGGCTCGGTCATGCGACCGTCTCCGTGGGAAATCTCGGCGAAATCGCGTATTGATTGCATGAGGGGGCGAATTCGAATGATTGCATCTTCGATCGGAAGGACCGTATTCGGTGTGCTGCTGGCTGCGGTCTTTTTTGGGGCGGCCATTGCACGGGCCGATATCGCCAACCAAGAGATGGTGGTCATTGAGCATGACGGCATCATCCTAATGGGGATGTCCGCGCCGCCCGGGGTCACTTACGACGTTTCCCTGATGGGTTCCGGCGAGGCACTGGATAGGATCAGGAAGGCACTTGCCCTGATCCAGAAACGATCGCCGTTCGCCGCGGAACGAATTGATACCCTGAAAAAGAACGGCCCGGTCTTCATCATCTACGACCCGCGCTATCCGGATGCCAAATCGAACGTGGCGTCAATTCAGGTGGCGGCCTTTCTGCCCCAATTTTTCCACGCGGACGAAGACACGAAGGCCGAAAAGAGGTTCCCGGCAGTCGTCAGCCGCCACGGCATCAAGTGGCCGGTGCCCGAACTGGCG
>JAQBZY010000336.1 GCA_027620395.1 Pseudomonadota bacterium | reverse complement strand
CCGCTCTTTTGCTCTTTGACTAAGGCCCCGAACGGGCGGCTTCGCCAAGCCGCCCGTCTTCGGTTAAGCTCCTCACTTGAATGACGATAAGGTAGGACATGCGGATACTGATTGTTGAAGACGACTTGGACGTCGCGCGCTTCATCGGCAAGGCGCTCAGCGAGGCGGGCCATGTTGTCGATCATGCCGCGGACGGAGAGGTCGCCGCCGACATGGCCAGTGAGCCGTATGATGTCTTGATTATTGATAGGATGCTGCCGAAGCTCGACGGCCTGTCGTTGGTCGAACAGTTGCGTGGTTCCGGCAGCAAGACGCCGGTCCTATTTCTGAGTGCGCTTGGCAAAGTCGACGACAAAGTCGCCGGTCTGCGCGCCGGCGGCGACGATTATCTGGTCAAACCTTACGCGCTGGCCGAACTGATCGCCCGCGTCGAGGTGCTCGGCCGACGGACGTGGATTCCGGATGCCCAGGTCACGCTTGTCTCCGGCGATCTCAAGATGGATATCATCGCCCGAACCGTGACCCGAGCCGGCAAGGACATCGATTTGCAGCCGCGCGAATTCAAGCTGCTTGAGTATCTGCTCAGGAATGCCGGACGGGTAGTGACCCGGACCATGCTTCTGGAAAACGTCTGGGGTTATCATTTCGACCCGCAGACCAATGTCATCGATGTTCATATCAGCCGGTTGCGTTCGAAGATCGACAAGGAGTTCGACGTCGCGCTTCTCGAGACCGTGCGCGGCACCGGATACCGTCTGCGTGATCCGGGTTAACCCACGCCCATTTCGGACCATGTTGTTCCGCATGGCGATCGGCTATGCGGTGCTGTTCGTCGTTTCCGTGACGGCGCTATTTGGCTTCCTCTATTGGAACACGGCAATCTTCGTCGATGAGCAGACCGAGGAAACCATTCAAGCGGAAATCACCGGCCTCGCCGAACATTACCGGCAAGCGGGATTGTTAGGCCTTCGCGACGTAATTTCCGAACGCAGCAAAGGTCAGCGCCTCAGCCTCTATCTGCTGACCGATCCGATGCGCCGGCCAATCGCCGGTAACCTCGATCAATGGCCGGTGGCCGAGACCTTGCCGGGCGGATGGATCAGCTTCGCCTACGAACGGCAATTCAGCGCGTCGATTAAGCAGCATCAAGCTCGCGCTCGGCATTTGGTGTTGGCCGGCGGGTTCAATCTTTTGGTTGGCCAGGATGTGCAGGATCAAATTCGGTTCGAACGGCGGCTCCGGCTGTCACTGGTCTGGGTCGGCGCCTTCGCTTTGCTGATCGGCCTGAGCGGCGGGTTGGCGTTGAGCCGGAACTGGCTTCGTCATGTCGATGCCGTCAATCGGACAGCGCGTGACATCATGGCCGGGGATCTTAGCCGGCGTGTTCCGGTGCGCGGCGCCGATGACGAACTCGATCGGCTGGCCAAGAACCTGAACGATATGCTCGATCGGATCGAAGCGTTGATGTTGAGTCTTCGGCAAGTCACCGACAACATCGCCCATGATCTCAGGAGTCCGCTCAACCGTTTGCGCGGACGCCTGGAAGTGGCCCTGATGACCGATGACGACTGCGATGCCTACCGCCAGGCGCTCAGCGACACGGTCAAGGACGCGGACCAACTTTTGCAAACCTTCAACGCGCTTTTACTGATCGGCGAAGCGGAAGCCGGCCTGGATCGGCACGCCATCGGCGAGATAGATTTGAGCGCTAGGGTCGCGGACTTGATCGAATTGTTCGAGCCGGCGGCGGACGATGCCGGCCTCGCCCTTGCCGCCGAGATCGCACCGGAAATCACGCTGGTGGGGAACCTGGAATTGCTGTCGCAGGCGTTCGTCAATCTTTTGGACAATGCCATCAAATACACGCCGTCGGGCGGGCGGATTGGGGTCAAGCTTGGGCGGGAGACGGACGGCGCCGTTTTCCTCGCCGTTGCCGACAGCGGTCCCGGCATTCCGGCGTCTGACCGTGAACACGTGCTCGAGCGGTTCGTCAGATTGGAAAGCTGCCGCTCATCGCCCGGAAGTGGCCTCGGCCTTAGTTTGGTCAAGGCAGTCGCCAAAATGCACAAGGCCGAACTGGCGCTTGGCGACAACTTGCCTGGCCTGATCGTAACGCTGCGGTTTCCGGCCCAACGGAATTAAATTTCGATGCAGACCTTGCCAAAGTGGGTGCCACTGGCGAGGTGTTCGAACGCCGCTTTGGCGTCGGCGAACGGAAAGACGCGGTCGACGACCGGGTGCAATCCGCTCGCCTCGATAGCCCGGCCCATGGCAGTCATGTCGGCGTGCGAGCCGATGGTCAC
This sequence comes from Pseudomonadota bacterium, assembly GCA_027620395.1. GTDB lineage: Bacteria > Pseudomonadota > Alphaproteobacteria > Rhodospirillales > Casp-alpha2 > JAQBZY01. Next base: position 869 of record JAQBZY010000336.1, on the reverse strand, counting down.
GCCTTGCAACCGGACATCACGGCTGATGATGTAGGGCAATAAAACATTGCCGGTCGTGGCGCCGCTCAAAACGCCGATCAGGCTGAGTGTGCCGCCCGGCCTGACGGCGATCAGCGATTGCTTGATGGTTTCGGTGCCACCGAGTTCGATCACATTGTCGACGCCGTCGCCGCCGGCCAACCGCTTGCAGACGGCGCCCCATTCAGGTTGGGCGCGGTAGTTGATCCCATCCGCCGCTCCCAGGGCGCGGGCGCGGGCCAACTTGTCGTCCGACGAAGACGTCACAATGACCCGCGCGCCGGCTAGATGCGCGAACTGCAAGGCGAACAACGAGACGCCGCCGGTGCCCTGGGTCAGGACGCAATCGCCCGGTTTGACCCGGCCGTGCTTGACGACGGCGCTCCAGGCGGTCAGGGCTGCACATGGCAGTGCCGCCGCCTCGACATCGCTCAAGTGCGACGGCGTCGAAACCAGGCCGCCTTCCGGAAAAATTCTGAATTCCTGCAGATTGCCGTCGACGATGCGGCCGGTGTCGCTTTCCATGGCCCGCTCGCTGGCGTCGCCGGCCGGCCAATCCTGGAAGAAGCACGCCGTCACCCGGTCGCCAACCCGGAACCGCGTGGCGCCCTGGCCGACGGCGGCGACGTCGCCGGCGCCGTCGGAAAGCGGCACCAGATCGGCTTGCTTCTGCCGGCTGCGGTAGCCGCCCTTGAGAATCAGCAGATCGCGGTAGTTGAGCGATGCGGCCCGGAGCCGGACCAATACCTCGCCCGGCCCCGGATCTGGCGTCGGCCGTTCGACCAGGCCGAGACCGTCCGGGCCGGTCGGGGTCTTAAGTACCATGGCGCGCATTCAGGGTCTCCCAGATT
>JAQBZY010000335.1 GCA_027620395.1 Pseudomonadota bacterium | reverse complement strand
CGGCTGTTTTTAAATGAACGGTCAGTCATTTTATCAAGAAGGCGCTCCAAGACGCCGGGAGACATCAAGGGAGATTTCGTGAACACGTCGGCCAAGGATGCCACGAACAGTTCATTTCCGGTGAGCCATGCTCCCCAGACCGAAGGTGACGCCTTGCGGGCGGCCTTCTATGGTCTGTTGTCGCGCGCCCTGGCGCGGCCGATGGACGACGATACGTTATTGACGGTCCGGCAGTTGGCTACTCATGCCGATCATACCGAACTCGGCCGGGCAATCGCATCGTTCGGCGCCTTGGCTGTACGGACGCCGCGCGGCAAGGCCGAGGAGGAGTTCTCGGAATTATTCTATGGCGCCGGTGCCGGCGGCGAACTGTCGCCTTATGGTTCCCTCTATCTGACCGGTCTGGTCTATGACAAGCCCTTGGCCGCGCTGCGCGGCGACATGGCGGAAATTGGCATTGCCACCGCCGACGACAATGCCGAACCGGAAGATCACATCGCCAGCCTTTGCGAGATGATGCACGGCATCCTGACCGGCGCCTACGAAGGTGCTTCGGGTGCCGCCGCGGCAAAAGTGTTCTTCGAGCGCCATTTAGCGCCATGGGCGTCAAATTTTTTCGAGGATTTGGAGGGGGCGCAAGCGGCGGTCCTCTACATGCCGGTCGGCACCATCGGTAAGGTGTTCATGGCAATTGAACGCGAGGCATTCGAAATGGCGGCCTAGCCGCGAACCAGACGGGACGGTTGCCTGTCCGCCAAATTAGGGGACAGACGCCGGGTCCGGAATAACTTAACAACCACGTGGAAACGACAAGGGAGACAACACATGAAAAGGACGGAAAAAACCGACGCGCTGGCGCGCCGCGATTTTCTGAAGGGCGCTAGCCTTGCCGGCGCAGCCGGCGTGGCGACCGTTGCTCTTTCAGGAAAGCAAGCGAAAGCGGCGATTCCTGAGCACCAGAAGACAGGCGGCTATCAGGAAACCGAGCACGTCATGAAGTACTACGAGTTGAGCCGCTTCTGATACATCAATCAGACGCGGGTCTATTCCGAGGCCTTTAAAATGGGAGAAAATTTTCATGCTCAGTAAAAAGAGCGCCGGGGTTGCGGGACGCCCCCGGTTGACGAAAGCACTAGCCGGTGTGGTCGGCGGTTCGATGGACCGTCGTACATTCCTGAGAAATTCAGGTGTGGCAGCCGGTGGTGCGGTATTGGCGTCGGCATTGCCTGCCGGCATGGTGAAACAGGCGAAGGCGGCTACCGCCGCGGGCGCGATTCAGCAGATCAAGTCGGTCTGCACGCACTGCTCGGTCGGTTGCACGGTCATCGCCGAGGTTCAGAACGGCACCTGGATCGGGCAGGAGCCCGGTTTCGACAGCCCGTTTAACTTGGGTGCGCATTGCGCCAAGGGCGCCTCGGTGCGCCATCACGCGCATGGCGACCGCCGCTTGAAATATCCGATGAAGCTCGCGGCCGGTAAGTGGACGAAGATTTCCTGGGAACAGGCGATCAACGAAATCGGCGACAAGATGCTGGAAATTCGCAAGGCATCCGGTCCGGACTCGGTCTACTGGCTCGGTTCCGCCAAGTTCAGCAACGAACAGGCGTATCTGTTCCGTAAGCTGTATGCCTTCTGGGGGTCGAACAACGGCGACCACCAGGCGCGCATCTGTCACTCGACCACGGTTGCAGGTGTTGCCAACACCTGGGGCTATGGTGCGATGACCAACAGCTACAACGACATGCACAACTCGAAGGCGATGTTCCTGATCGGGTCGAACCCGGCCGAGGCGCATCCCGTCGCCGTGCAGCACATATTGAAGGCCAAGGAGCAGAATAACGCTGCCCTGATCGTTTGCGACCCGCGCTTCACGCGCACGGCCGCGCACGCCAACGAATTTGTCCGGTTCCGTCCGGGCACCGACGTGGCGCTGATCTGGGGCATCCTCTGGCACATCTTCGAGAACGGCTGGGAGGACAAGGCTTACATCAGGGCGCGCGTCTGGGGCATGGACCAGATCCGGGCCGAAGTGAAGAAGTGGACGCCGGCCGAGACCGAGCGGGTCACTGGCGTGCCGGGTGAGCAACTTCGTCGCGTCGCCAGGACCCTCGCCAACAACCGTCCGGGCACCATCGTCTGGTGCATGGGCGGCACTCAGCATACCAACGGCAACTGCAACACGCGCGCCTATTGCGTGTTGCAGCTGGCGCTTGGCAACATTGGAACGCAGGGCGGCGGCGCCAACATCTTCCGCGGCCACGACAACGTCCAGGGTGCCACCGACATGTGCGTGCTGTCGCACTCGTTGCCTGGTTACTACGGCCTCGCCAAGGGGTCTTGGGGTCATTGGGCCCGGGTATGGGGCGTCGACTACGACTATCTCAAGGGTCGGTTCGAGTCCGAAAAACTGATGCAGTCGGCTGGTATTCCGGTCAGCCGCTGGGTCGACGGCGTGCTCGAAGACAAGAAGAACATGGATCAGAAGGACAACCTTCGGGCCATGGTCTACTGGGGCCACGCGGTCAACTCGCAGACCCGGTTGCCGGAAATGAAGAAGGCGATGGAAAAGCTGGATTTGATGGTCATCATCGATCCGGTGCCAACCTTCGCCTCGGTCATTCCAGACCGCAAGGACGGCATCTATCTGCTGCCGGCGTCGACGCAGTTCGAGACCTCCGGCTCGGTCACGGCGTCGAACCGTTCCTTGCAGTGGCGCGATAGGGTGGTGAAGCCGGTCTTCGAATCGAGGCCCGACCAGGACATTATGTATATGTTCGCGAAGAAGCTCGGCTTCGAGAAGGAGATGTTCAAAAAGATCAAGGTGACCGGTAATTCGCCTTTGGTCGAAGACATCACCCGCGAGTTTAACGGTGGCATGTGGACCATTGGCTACACCGGTCAGTCACCGGAACGGCTGAAGGCGCACATGGCCAGCCAAGCGACCTTCGACAGGACCACGCTTCTCGCCAAGGGCGGCCCCGTCAGCGGCGACTACTACGGTCTGCCGTGGCCGTGCTGGGGCACTCCGGCACTCAAGCATCCGGGCACGCCGGTGCTCTACGACACCTCCAAGCCGGTGGCCGAAGGCGGCCTTTGCTTCCGGGCCCGGTTCGGCGTCGAGCGCAACGGCGATAACCTGCTTGCCGAAGGCTCCTATCCGGTCGGTAGCGAAA
>JAQBZY010000334.1 GCA_027620395.1 Pseudomonadota bacterium | reverse complement strand
CCCGCCGACCGCCTCGATTTCCTCGGCAATCGCCAACGCGCTGCGCCGCTCAGTCCCCTTGAAAGCCATGTGCTCGAGAAGGTGCGACACGCCGTTGATTTCAACCGGTTCGTAGCGCGTACCGACCCGGACCCAGATCCCAAGTGAGACGGTTTCCACCGTATCCATGCGGTGACTAACCACCGTGAGTCCGTTCGTTAAATCTGTTCTGGTGACCGTCATCGCGCCCCTGCCCCCGCCGTCCCTGCCGCCCGGTCGCGGACGAAATCCTGCACGACGGCAAGATCATTGGGTAGGCTTCTAACATGCTCCGGTAAATCCATTATGCCCGCCAGCCGGTCGGGTAGCGCCGGGCGCACGCCACAGGCGCCCTCAACTGCATCGAGAAATTTCGCCGGATGCGCGGTCCCCAACACCACCATCGGCACGCTCGCCTCGCGCCGCTTTTCCTCGGCGGCATAGACGGCGGTGGCGGTATGCGGGTCGATCAATATGCCGGCCTGGCGCCAAATTCGGTCGATCGTCGCCGCGATACCGGCATCGTCGAGCCGCATGGCGGCAAACAATTTACGCGCTTCCGCCAACGCCCCGTCAGCCATCCGCAGGGTACCGCTGTCGCGGAACGCGGCCATGGATTGGTTGACGGTGCGCCCGTCACGGTCACACAAATCGAACATCAACCGTTCGAAATTGGACGAAACCTGGATATCCATCGCCGGCGCCAGCGTCGGTTCCACCGGGCGCATGCTCATTTCGCCGGTGTCGAAGAAACGCGCCATAATATCATTGGCGTTGGTGGCGATCACCAGCTGGTCGATAGGCAGGCCCATTTTGGCCGCCACATAGCCCGCGAACACATCGCCGAAATTGCCGGTGGGCACCGAAAAGGCGATGCGCCGGTCAGGCGCGCCAAGCGCCACGGCGGAAGACACGTAATAGACCACCTGCGCCATGATGCGCGCCCAGTTGATGGAATTGACCGCCGATAGCTTCATCTCGTCGCGGAACACCATGTCATTGAACATGGCCTTGACCAAATCCTGGCAGTCGTCGAACGTGCCGGCGATGGCGATATTATAGACGTTGGGGGATTCCACCGTGGTCATCTGGCGGCGCTGGATGTCGGACACCCGTCCCTCCGGGTGAAGAATGAAAATATCGATGGCGTCGCGGTCCCGGCAGGCCTCGATCGCCGCCGAGCCGGTATCGCCCGAGGTGGCGCCGACGATGGTGATCTTGTCGCCGCGCCGGCCGAGCACGTGATCGAACAGCCCGCCCAGCAACTGCATGGCGACGTCTTTGAAGGCCAGCGTCGGTCCATGGAACAATTCCATCACATGAACGCCGTTGCTCATGTCGATCAGCGGCGCCACGCGCCCGTCGTCGAAATTGGCATAGGCCCGCGCGATGATCGCTTCCAAGTCCTTGTCGGCGATGACGCCGGCGACAAACGGCCTAATCACGCGGAGAGCGACCTCCGGGTAGGGCTTGCCCTGAAATGACTTGAACTCGGCGGCAGAGAGAGTAGGCCAGATTTTCGGCACATAAAGTCCGCCGTCGCGGGCGAGCCCGGCCAGCAACACGTCATCGAACGCCAATTCCGGCGCCCGGCCGCGCGTCGAAACGTAACGCACGCCTGAGCCACTCCCTGCTTGTTTGCCGCCATTCGTTCACACTGCGGTCTTGGCGTAACCTATCGGTCGGCCGCGGACGAAACAAGGACCGAGCCTACCGGTTGCGGAGCCGGCGCGAAGCCGTCAGAATTTCCAGACCTTTGCCGAAACGGAGATGCGTCATGCGTAAGGCCATGGCTTTGGGTTTCGTGTTCGGACTGGTGACGGCGCCCGCCGCCAGCGCCGATCCGAAGGGCATGGTGGCGGACGGCCTGTCTGCGCCGCCGCACCCGGCGGTCGAGGCGTTCTACAAAGCCAAGGGCTGGAAGTGAGACGGGTAAGCGCTCAAGGAAGATAGCGCGCCTTCAGGTGGGACTTGAACGCCTCGGAGTCGAGCGGCTTGCCGGTCGCGGCGATCAACAGATCGCTGGCCGAGCGCATCGATCCGAACGCGTGCACGTTGCTTCTGAGCCACCCGAGCAATGGCGCGAAATCACCCTTGCCGATCGCGTCCGATATCTCCGGCACGGCAATCCTCGCGCTACGGTACAACTGCGCCGCCGTCATGGCGCCCAGCGTATAGGTCGGGAAATAGCCCCAGGCGCCGTCGTACCAATGCACACCTTGCAGGCAGCCCAACCGATGGTTTGGCACCTCGATCCCGAACAGTTTCCGGAACCGCTCGTTCCAGGCCGAGGGAATATCGTCGGTTTCCATCCGGCCTTCGAGGACGTCGCGCTCAATGCCATAGCGGAGGATCACGTGCAGAGGATAGCTGACCTCATCGGCATCGACGCGGATGTAGCTGCGCTCGACCGCATGGTAGAGGCGGTGCAGATTGGCGGTCTCCCAAGCCGGACCTTCGCCACCGAAAGCGGCGCGCATCTTCGGCGCCGCGAATTCCAGGAATTCGGGCGAGCGGCAGACCTGCATTTCCATCAACAGCGATTGGCTTTCGTGCATTGACATTCCGAGTGCATCGCCGACCGGTTGGCGACGCCACTCCGCCGGCAGGCCCTGCTCATAGAGCGCATGACCGGTTTCGTGCAGCACACCCATCAGTGAAGACGTGAAATCCTGGGTGTCGTAGCGGGTGGTGATTCTGACATCGTCGGGAACGCCGCCGCAGAACGGATGCCGGCTGATGTCGAGGCGTCCGCGCTCGAAATCGAAGCCCAGGATGCGCATAAACTCGGTCCCGAGTTGGCGCTGGGTTTCCTCGGCGAACGGACCTTCGGGCACATGAACTGGGCCGGCGGCGCCTTGACGCGTCAGCACGTCGTCCAGGAAATCCGGCAGGAAGGCCTCGAGATCGGCAAAAACCGGATCGATGTCGGCGCTCCGCCCCATCGGCTCGTAGCCGTCCAAGAGCGCGTCATAGGGGCCGAGGCCAAGAACGTCGCCGAGCGCTCGCGCCTGTTCGCGGACCAATTGGACGAGGGCCTTGAGCGGCCTGCTGACCGGGGCGAAATCGCCGGCCGGCCGGGCTTGCCGCCAAGCCCGCTCGCATTGACTTTCGGCCCTGGCCAGCGCCGTCACCAGCCGCTCGTCGAGCGCCGTCGCC
>JAQBZY010000333.1 GCA_027620395.1 Pseudomonadota bacterium | reverse complement strand
TATGTCGAGGCGGCGGCCAATCTGCTGACCAATCCGGCGCTCGACCCGGTGGGCAAGATTCCCGAATTCAAGTTCTGCGCCGCGCGGATCGCGCAAGCCGAGCCGGTCGCTGCCGAATAGCACACCGGTCCGCTTTCAGAACGCCCCTATTTCCGTCCGGCTGAAAACGAGCGGTATTGCTTCGGCCGAAAGCGCCGCGGTGCGCGCCTGCCTGACGTCTTCCCGATCGATATGCGCGCGGATGAAGTCGTCGAGATCGGTGCCGGGCTCCAGCCTGTCGCGTATGTAGGCCAGAATATCGGGCTGGGTCATCGCCCGCAGCGTCCGGTTCCGCGCCGGTATTTCGGCCAATGCGATCGGTGCGCCGCCAACATTCACGCACCCGACCCGCGCGGAATAAATATACGCGGTCTCGATGGCTGCACTGCCGTCATCAGGCTCCACACGGATATTCCCGAGCTGGTCGTAGGTGTAATTTCTCTCCGTCTCGTGCATCCGGTTGAGTTGCGCATCGTCAAGCCACAGCACGTAGGTCGTAACCGCCGTGCCCGGCGACGGATGGAATGTCGACGGCACCGATCCGTATCCGGCGAGATGGGCCGCGTAGACCGCGTCGAAGTCGGCCAGTTCGGCCCGCTGGATGGGAATTTCGACATGGCCCGTCAACACGCTGTATTTCCGGGCAAGCTGCTCGTGAGACTGGTTCGAACCGGCGGCAAGAACCGGCACGCGGCCCTGGCTTTCGAAATCGGCGCGGCCGAACCCCGCCTCTTCGAACGGCAGCGCGGCGCCGTTGACGAAGCGGTAGGAGCGTCCGGGCGCCGGAAACGGATAGGATTTGGCATGCGAGACGGGATCGGTCATGGCCCGCATTCAGCCCGAATCCGGCGCGGTTGAAAAGCCCGGGACCCTGGATCGGAAGGCGATCCGGGCTTTGGGCCGGGCGAGCGGACGCAAGCCCTTCTTGACCGTCCCGCCCGCTTGGGGCAGAACCGCGCGGCCATGGCATACGCCAATCTCCGCGACTTCGTCGACCGCCTCGAACGCGAAGGCAGACTCGTGCGCGTCGCCGCGCCGGTCTCCACGCATCTGGAGATGACCGAAATTCAGACCCGCCTGCTCGCCGAGGACGGCCCCGCCGTCCTGTTCGAGAATGTCGTGGGCGCGGATGGCGCGCGGGCGGAAATGCCGGTGCTCGCCAATCTGTTCGGCACCGTCGAGCGCGTCGCCTGGGCGATGGACAGGACGCCCGAAACGCTCCGCGACTTCGGCGAACAACTCGCGTTCCTCCGCCAACCGGAGCCGCCCGGCGGCTGGCGCGAGGCGATAGAAATGCTGCCGCTCCTCAAGACCGTCATGGCGATGAAGCCGAAGGCTTTCGCCCGCGCGCCCTGTCAGGACATCGTGCTGACCGGCGACGACATCGATCTCGCCCGCCTGCCGGTCCAGGTCTGCTGGCCCGACGAGCCGGCGCCGCTGATCACCTGGCCGCTGGTCGTGACAGAGGGTCCGGACGGCAAGACCAATCTCGGCATCTACCGCATGCAGGTTACCGGCCGGAACACGACGCTCATGCGCTGGCTCGCCCATCGCGGCGGCGCGCGTCATGCGGGCGACGCGGCCCGCACCGGTGCCACGAGCATTCCTGCCGCCGCGGTCATCGGCGCCGATCCCGCGACCATCGTCGCCGCCGTTGCGCCGGTGCCCGAGACCATGTCGGAATATCAGTTCGCCGGACTGCTCCGCGGCGAGAAGGTCGCGCTGGTCGACTGCAAAACGGTGCCGCTGAAGGTCCCGGCGGAAGCCGAGATCGTCATCGAGGGCCATGTCTCGCTTACCGAGACCGGCGCCGAGGGGCCGTACGGCGACCACACCGGCTATTACAACGCCGCCGAACAATTCCCGGTCTTTACCGTCTCGGCGATCACCATGCGGCGCGATCCCATATATCTCACCACCTTCACGGGCCGGCCGCCGGACGAGCCGTCGATGCTCGGCCGCGCGCTCAACGAAATGTTCGTGCCGCTGCTGGTCCAGCAGTTCCCGGAAATCGTCGATTTCTGGCTGCCGCCGGAGGCGTGCTCCTACCGCGTCGCCGTGGTCTCGATCAGAAAGCAATACCCGGGCCACGCCAAGCGGGTGATGATGGGCATCTGGTCCTATCTCAAGCAGTTCATGTACACCAAGTTCGTGATCGTCGTGGACCACGACATCGATCCCCGGAAATGGGAGGATGTCGTCTGGGCGGTCTCGACCAATGTCGATGCCGCCCGCGACGTGACGATGGTCGAGAACACGCCGATCGATTATCTCGATTTCGCCTCTCCGGTCGAAGGGCTGGGCTCGAAGATGGGAATCGACGCGACCGCCAAAATACCGCCTGAGACCACGCGGCAATGGGGCCGGCGCATCCGGATGACCGACGACGTCATCGACGAGGTGAGCCGGAAGTGGCGGGAATACGGGCTGCCCGGTAGCGGCCGGGCGATCTGGAAGTGAGTCGCTATTTTGTGGTTACAATCAAATCCTACAAACTAATATATAAATGTAATTGAAACCAAAAGTTGTCGACCATTCGATGGACTCACATCATACATTTGAGCACGCAATCCAATCACCAATTTTGGTCGATCCACAATGGCTCAAACGTACATCCTGGCCTGCGCCAACACACTCAATCGAGCAGTCGATATCAATCGTCGACTTATTTTCTGGTTGCGGTGGGTTAACCCTTGGAGCATTTGAAGCAGCGAGACTGTTAGGAAAATCTATCGATATTCGATTAGCCGTGGAATCAGAGTTATCGCCGATCGAAGTTTATAGGCAAAATTTTAACTTAGATTCCGAAATTGCAACCCAAGCCGAAATCCAAACAGTTTTTGACGGAGAACTAGGGGCAAAGCCGACGAATTCGGAATTACAAATAAAAGAAAAAATTGGTGATTTAGATTTAATCCTTGCGGGACCACCATGCCAAGGACATTCGGACCTAAACAATAAAAGCCGAAGAAATGACTCGAGAAATTCTCTTTATCTGTATGTTTCTCGGCGGCTTATCCCGTTGACTCAGGTGGCGCTAGATGTAGTGTTTGCGCGACCGGCTTGCCCGGGCGTTGGGACACATACCGATGGCCAAGGCGCGCTCACTGTCTGCATTCCAGAGGGAGTTTCCTGACGAAG
>JAQBZY010000332.1 GCA_027620395.1 Pseudomonadota bacterium | reverse complement strand
GACGTTTCCGCCGACGGCGGGCGCCTGCCGGGTCGGCGGCATTTTCGGTTTCCGCTGGCAAATGCTGCAGTGGTTCACCGGGCTTCCGGAAAGTCCGCTCGAGATCGCCGAAGCCTGCGATTCCAACCGCATCATCGACAACGGACGCCGTCAGCGGATCGCTCCGTCGCCGGACCGGCCCTACGTTTCCATCGACAGTCCCGAGGACGTGGCGCGGGCCGAAGCCGCCTTCAAACGCGATCCCCTGAGCGGCAAGTACTGAGAGAGCGGCAGAGTATGTTCTCGACAATTGCATTCGATCTCGACGGCACCCTGATCCATTCGGCGCCGGACGTTCAAGCGGCGACGAACCAGGCGTTGGTCAAGCGCGGCCGGCGCGCGATTACGCTCGACGAGACCAAGAATCTGGTTGGTTGGGGCGCCAAGGTCTTGGTCGACAAGGCTTTGCGCCTGACCGGCGCGCCGGGCGACGACACCCTGATCGGCGAAATCCAGGACGACATGCTGTCCTATTACGCCGCCCATCCCGTCGACCATACGCGGCCGTTCCCGGGTGTGATCGAAGTCCTCGATAACTTCAAGGCAAGGGGCATCAAGCTTGGCATCTGCACCAACAAGCCTGAGAAGACGGCATGGCCCGTGCTCGACGCCTTGGACATGAGACGGTATTTCGACACTGTCGTTTGCGGCGACACGCTGCCTTATCGGAAACCTGACGGGCGCCATGTGGTGCACGTCATCGAGACACTTGGCGGAAATCGGTCGACGGGTCTCATGGTCGGCGATTCGGAAAATGACATTTCCGCCGCCATCGACGCCAAGATCAAATCCGTCGCCGTCACATTCGGCTATGCGCACAAGCCCCACGACCAGCTTGGCGCCGACGTATTGATCGATGATTTCAAGGATCTGCCGGCGGCGTCCTTGAAAATCTGGAACGCCATGCCGCGCTGACGGGCCATGCCGGATCAATCTTCTGCCGGCTTTTCCGCTTCGATGAACCAGGAAAAGCCCATGAACCTGCCAAGCCATAGTTCGAGCGGCGACTGAATCGGCCACGGCTCTCCATACACCAGCACGCCGCCCGGGTGGGTTCCGTACTTCCGGATCTGATAGCGCCGGTAAAGTCGACCGATTTTCGGGATCAGATAAAAATAGAACTCGCCCTTACGCATCCGGACACGACCGAATGCCCCGAACAATCTTCGCATCTCGGCGGCTGTGTAGCAGCGGGTATAGGGATTGGCCACGGTCTGCGCGTCCTTACCGCCCCATTCGGAGGCCTTGCCGAGCCAGTTGGGATCTCGGAAGGCCTTGCCCATGAGGATACCGATGCAAAGAAACATATTGATCCAGTAATGCCAGGAGTCCTTGCAATAGAGCATGACGATCGCTCGGCCCTTGGGCTTGAGGACCCGATGCACTTCCGCAATGGCACGTTCCGTGTCACGGGTGTGATGCAGGACGCCATTCGAATAGACGATATCGAAACTGGCGTCCGCGAACGGCAAATTCTCGGCGTCGGCCTCCATGGCCCGGCATCCCGCCGCGTGGTCGCCCATCAAGTCGAACTTGGCTTGCGTCGCACGGACACGGGGATTGGTGATATCGACGCTGGTCATGACGGCGCCATACTTGGCGAACAGCGCGGAGTGCCCGCCGGCGCCCGATCCGATTTCAAGAACCAGCTTGCCCCGAAGCGCCGCGAGCGGCATCTCGGCCGTTGCCATGTGACCGCGAAGCCGGAACATATCCTCGAGATCGTTGAGCGCTTGGAACAGCACGTCCCGGGTAAGACCGCCATCGGACTCGCGGTAGAGCGAGCCGTAAAGCGCCCCCCAGAATTCCTGGATATCGAATTTTTCGCCGCCGGTATCGGACATCGGGCCGCCTTTTTTACGCAGTGCGGGTATCGATAACGGATGATCGGCAGGATCGAAAGAAAATTCCGGCAATTGGTCCAGGATCCGGTTCTGAGGCGCTGGCTGGTCAGGCGCGTGCTCGGAAAGGAAAAGCCGGAAGCGGGTGAGGCTGGGCCTCCGCCGTATTTAACCGGCCGCCTGCCGCTCGCGGCCGAGATTCCCTCACTGGCCATTCCGGTGCGTCCGGCCACCGCGGCGACGGCATTGCAGATCGGATTCCATGGCAAGACCGTGGAGATCGATCCGCGTTGCCCGGTGGCGCCGTTTGCCGACGTTTACGAAGACATCGAGACGAGCCTCGCCATGCATCGATTTGCTTGGCTGCCGTTCATGCCGGCCGAGTACGCCGCCAATGCCCTGACCATCCTTTGGCCGGCATGGCGCGCCGCTCACGGCACACCGGATTCGAGTTGGGCCTGGCACCCCTACACGGCGGCGGAACGGGCGATCAATATCCTCGAATTCATCCGGACGGCCGGCTGGCCGGTCGGCGCCGGAGGAGTGCTCGACATCGTCTCCCAGCATGCCCCGGCGATTGCCGCGCGTCTCGAATATTTCGGCGAGCGTGGCACTTTCAATCACCTAGCCAACAATGGCCTCGGCCTCCATGCGATCGGCTGTGCGCTGGCGATGCCGGGAACGCGAGCGATGGGATTCACGATCCTTGCCCGCGAGGCCGAACGCATCCTGACGCCCGCTGGTGTGCTTCGTGAAGGATCGACGCACTATCATTTCCTTTTTACGCGAAAGTATCTGGTGGCTTGGCTCGCCGCAGCGCGTGCAGGCCAAGCCGACGAGGCCGGCGTGCTACTCGCGATTGCCGCCCGCATGGTCGCGGCGGCCAAAGCCCTCGCGCTGCCGGGCGGCATGCCGCTGATTGGCGACATTTCACCGGATTCGCCGCCGTCACATCTGATGGGTCTGGAGGCCGGCATCTGCCCATGGATAAAGCGGTTGCCTGAGCAAGAGCGGCAAGCGGTCGCCGAACTTGTCGGACGCACGGCCTCCGTCAATTCTGACGCCCTGCTGTCGAGCGGCTGGATCCGCAAAGACAGCGGGCGCTTCGCCGCTCTCGCGTCATGCCCGCCCTCGGGCTGGCCGTTCATGCCAGGACACGCCCATCAGGACTTGGGCAGCGCCGAGATTCATTTTCAAGGAAAACCGATCTTCGTCGACCCGGGCCGGGGACAGTACGGAGATGCCGGCGAAGCCGCGTTATATCGATCGTCCGCCGCGCACGGAACCCTTCGCATCGACGATCAGGATC
>JAQBZY010000331.1 GCA_027620395.1 Pseudomonadota bacterium | reverse complement strand
GGGCTCGCCCGTGCCGTCGCCGGTGCGGCCCGCGTGCTCGGCTGCGAAATCGGCGAGCGGACGGCAGCACTTAGGGACCGCTTGGCCGACATCAGGATTTCGAGGTCCGGTGGCATCGCCGGCCAGCCAGACGGCGACGATGCCGACATCGACGACGACATCGAAGATGACGACCCGCCGCCCCGCACCGGCGTTCTCGATCATATCGTCGAAACGCGCCCGAAACGCGCCAAGCCGGGGCGCAAAGCCGAAGCCCGCCGCCAACAGGCGCTGCCGCTCGGCCCGGTCCAATACGGCCCGCCGCCGCTGGAGCTTTTGGATCAACCCCGGGCGACCCCGGCCGAGAGCCGCGATAGCCGTGAGGCCTTGCAGCAGAACGCGCGCTATCTGGCGACAGTGCTGGAGGAATACGGGGTCAAGGGCGAGATCGTGAAGGTCCGGCCCGGCCCAGTGGTGACGCTTTACGAACTAGAGCCCGCACCCGGCACCAAGACATCGCGCGTCATCGGCCTTGCCGACGACATCGCCCGCTCGATGAGTGCGGTCTCGGTCCGCGTCGCCACAGTCCCAGGCCGCAACGTCATCGGCATCGAGCTTCCGAACGCACACCGCGAAATGGTGCACCTCCGCGAACTGTTGGCGTCGAGTGACTTTGAGCGGGCCAAGGCCGAGTTGCCGCTAGCGCTCGGCAAGGACATCGGCGGCATGCCGATCACCGTCGACTTGGCCAAGATGCCGCATCTGCTGATTGCCGGCACCACCGGGTCGGGCAAGTCGGTGGCAATGAACACCATGATCCTGTCGCTGCTGTACAATCTCTCGCCCGACAGCTGCAAATTCATCATGATCGATCCGAAGATGCTCGAGCTCTCGGTCTATCAGGACATCCCGCACCTTCTGACCCCGGTGGTCACCGATCCATCCAAGGCCGTGGTTGCCTTGAAGTGGGTGGTCAAGGAGATGGAGAACCGCTACCGCAACATGTCGCAGATGGGTGTCCGCAACATCGCCGGCTACAATCTTCGTCTGGCCGAAGCCCGACGGAAGAAAGAAGAGTTGACGCGGACCGTGCAGACCGGTTTCGACGGTGACGGCAAGCCGGTCTACGAGGAACAGGCGCTGCCGATGGATGCGCTCCCCTACATCGTCGTCGTCGTCGACGAAATGGCCGATTTGATGATGGTCGCTGGCAAGGATGTCGAAGTCGCGATCCAACGCCTAGCGCAAATGGCCCGCGCCGCCGGTATCCACCTGATGATGGCGACGCAGCGCCCGAGCGTCGATGTCATCACCGGCACCATCAAGGCCAACTTCCCGAGCCGGATCAGCTTCCAGGTGACGTCCAAGATCGACAGCCGCACGATCCTCGGCGAACAAGGCGCCGAACAGTTGCTGGGCCAGGGCGACATGCTCTACATGGCCGGCGGCGGCCGAATTTCCCGCGTCCATGGACCGTTCGTGTCGGACCAGGAAGTCGAGCGCGTGGTGCAGCATCTGAAGACCATGGCCGATCCTGAATATATCGACTCCATCACCGAGGACACCGAAGACACGCCGTTCGGTGTCGGCGCCGAAAGCGGCGCTTCGGATGGCTATGACGAGCATTACAATCATGCGGTTGCGCTGGTGGCCCGCGAGGGCAAGGCGTCGACCAGCTTCATCCAGCGGCATTTTCAAATCGGCTACAACCGCGCCGCCCGGATCATCGAGACCATGGAACGCGAAGGCGTGGTCAGCCAAGCCAACCGGGTCGGCCGGCGTGAAGTGCTGGTCGGTGACCATAGCGTCTGAACCGCGCCGCCTTTACGTCGCCGCAATTCCCCGCTAGAAGCGCCGGCATGAGGCTCCTCACCACCATTGCCATCGCCATTGCTTTGCTGCTTGCCGCCGCCCTGCCCGGCGCTGCCATCGCCGCCAAGGCCAAGCCGGCTGTGATCGCGCCGATCGGCGCCGATGATCGGACGCACCTGAAGGATATCGAAAAATATCTCGACGGCATCAAGACCATGCAGTCGCCATTCCTGCAGATATCGTCGACCGGCGAACAGGCGCAAGGGATGTTGTATCTTTCGAGACCCGGCAGGCTCCGGATCAATTACGAGCCGCCAGTACCGGTGATCATCATCGCCAACACGTCGTATCTCAGTTACATCGATACCGAAATCAAACAGATCCAACATCTGCCGATCGACGACAGTCCGGCGTCGTTTTTATTGCGCGAGAATTTCTCGTTTTCCGCCGACGGTGTCGTCGTCAGCGATTACGCCAAGGGCGCCGGCGCCACCCGCGTGACATTGGTTCGGAGCAAGGATCCGCTGGCCGGCCGCTTGACGCTGGTTTTTTCGGAAAGACCGATCCAACTTCGCAAGTGGACCGTGGTCGATGCGCAAGGCGTCGTCACCGATGTGACGCTGCTCAATCCGAGGTTCGATTTTCCGCTGCCGGCGGATTTATTCGATTTCGACGAACGGTCGTTACAGATCGACGGCAGAAATTAGTCAGGGCACGATCCCAAGCGGACCTCGCGAAGCCGTGAATTATTGTTTTAAGTTTCGACGGCCGCATGCGGTATTGTCTCTAACAAATCATCTGGATCCGGTTAAAAGGGCAGACCGCTTTGGGCCCGTTTCACGAGGGGGATTTGAATGGATGAGACTGCGATTGATCGTGCCGCCATGGTCCGGTTGGCCAAAGCCTTGGCTTTTATTTGCGGCCCGGATAATACGACGGCAATTGCCTTAAAGGCGGCCGGTGAAAGTGGCTCCGAGCGAGATATTAAGAAAGCCCGCGCACTTTTTCTTAAATTGAAGCCCGGAGACCGCAAGGCGGCAATGACCATGCTCAACGATTGACCATGTCCCGCGGTTCGGCAAACTTGCGGGTGCATTTATTCCGGCCTCGTCCGCATGATGCAAAGTCGGGCCAACCAACACGAGCGATACTATTTTTCGGCTGGAGCTGAACGTTCGTTCCTGGCTAGGCGGGGCCTTCGACGATCTGACGTCCGTTTCGACGCGCTAAACGGACGTCAATTTGACCACCACCGAGGACCGCTCGTGACCAACCTTGCGCAGGTTGGATATGCGCCAACGCAGCGGCGCTGGACCGTAAGATCGCGAGCGAGTCTGTGAAATCGCGCGCAATAGTGACCCCCTGAGGGGCAGATTTCGCGTCCAATTCTGCCCCCCTCTGAT
>JAQBZY010000330.1 GCA_027620395.1 Pseudomonadota bacterium | reverse complement strand
CTCCACGCGTGGCCAATAAGCAACCGACATCCAGGGCGCGGGTCGAGAATATCGGCCGGTCCGCCGTCGCCTTTGTCGAGGAAGTCGGTAGCGGCGGCGTTTTGATCGGCGAAAGCGTCTATTGGATTTTGTTTGGCGTCCGCGATCGCCAGCCGGTGCGCATCGGCGCCGTCATTCAGCAGATGATGGAGATTGGCGTAAAAGCCATCCCGATCATCTTCATGCTGTGTGGCACCATCGGTGTGATGCTGGCCATCCAGGGCATTCACACGCTCCGCATCTTCGGCGCCGAAAGCCGTGTCACCATCGGCATCGCGTTTTCGGTCGTCCGGGAGTTTGCGCCCTTGATTACTGGCATCCTCGTCGCCGGTCGGTCTGGGTCGGCCTTGGCGGCCAGGATCGGGACCATGAAAATCAATCAGGAAATCGATGCGCTCAAAGTGATGGGGATCAATCCGACCCGGTTTTTGGTGGTTCCGGCGCTGATTGCGATGTTGATCATGGTGCCGTCGCTGACGTTGTTCGGCGACGTCGTCGGCCTGTTCGCCGCCGGCCTTTACGTCAAGGCCGACCTTGGTATTTCGCTCGCCGCCTATACCAGCGAGACCTTGGATATTCTCTCGGTCGATGATCTGATGCACGGGCTCGGCAAAAGCGCGATTTTCGCGATGCTGATCGCCGTCATCGGTGTCGTCAACGGCGCCCGTGTCGCCGGCGGCGCCGAGGGGGTCGGCAAGGCGACGACCAGTTCGGTGGTGCAAGCGATCTCGGCGATCGTGGTCACCGACATGTTGTTCGCGTTCGTGACCACGCGCTAGGGGGCGGGAATGGCCAGGACCGCAGATTCGATCAGGACCGAACGGGCAACCCGCGAGCGTCCGAAAACCGGCCCCGGTAAGGTGATCGAGGTCGAGAATCTGGTTACACACTACGGCGAGCGGATGATCCTCAAGGGCGTCAGCATGGATGTCCACGAGGGCGAGATCATGGTCATCATGGGCGGTTCCGGCTCGGGCAAGTCGACGCTGCTCCGGCATTTGATGGCGCTCGAAAACAAGACATCGGGCACCATGCGGATCCTCGGCCAGGACATCGACGGGATATCCAATCAGGAATTTCTCGACCTCCGCAAGCGGCTCGGCGTCGCTTTCCAAAGCGGCGCGCTGTTCAGCTCGATGACCGTCGGCGAAAACATCATGCTGCCGCTATTCGAGCATACCGGCCTCGATCAAACGACCATGGAGATCATGGCCCGGATGAAGCTCGAGGTCGTCGAATTGGCGGGGTTCGAAGACCTGATGCCGTCCGAGCTGTCGGGCGGCATGATCAAGCGCGCCGCCTTCGCTCGGGCCATTATCATGGACCCGAAAATATTGTTTTGCGACGAGCCGTCGGCGGGCTTGGACCCGGTGGTCTCTTCGGCGCTCGACGATCTGATCCTCGACATGCGCGACGCCATGGGTATGAGTATCGTCGTCGTCACGCATGAACTCGACAGCGCCTTCAAGATTGCCGACCGGATCACCATTCTTGACCGTGGCGACATTTTGATGATCGGCACCGTCGACGAGGTTCTCGCCTCGGCCAGCGATCGGGTAAGGGCTTTGCTCAACCGGACGCCGGAAAAAGAAATTCTGGATCCCGACAAATATCTCAGCCGATTGGTTGGCGAGGAAAACGTCGTGACCGCTAAATTGTGAGGACGAAGTTGTGAGAACCAGCAAGATTAATTATTTCATTGTCGGCATTTTCGTGATCGCCGCGATTGTCGGCCTGATCGGTTCGGTGGCGTTGTTGACCGGGCGAACCGGTGCCTCCGACCGCTATCTCGCCTATTACTCGAACGTTACCGGCGTCAAATTCGGAACCCAGGTGGTCTATGAGGGCTATCCGATTGGCCAAGTCACGGAGATCGTACCGGAGGAAAAAGACGGCCGGATGCGCTTTCGGATCGATTTCGATATCAATAAAGGCTGGAAAATCCCCGTCGACAGCAGCGTCGAAATCGCCGCGCCGGGGTTGCTGGCCGCCGTCACGCTCAGTATTTCGGCCGGCAAAAGCGCCGCCGCCCTGACGCCGGGTTCGGTGCTCAAGTCACGGGAACGCTCTGACATCTTCGCCGCCGTCTCCGGCGTCGCCGGCGATTTCAGCGAGTTGACGCGGGACCATTTGAAGCCGCTGCTGACCAACGTCGACAACACGGTGACGGCGATCGGCGAATTCCTTCAGATCGGCGGCGAGGGTCGGATGATCGCCGCCGACGCCCGTGACACCATGAGTTTGGCGCGCGACATCATGCGCGAGTTGCAGCAGCGAGTTCCGGGCATCACCTCCAAGCTCGACGGTATTCTTGGCGATGTCGGCACCACCAGCCGGCGGTTGTCCGACATCCTGACCGAAGACAACCGCGATAAGATCGTCGGCATGATCGACCATATGAACGCCGCCACGCAAAAAATTCGACGCCGTCCTGGTCAATCTCAATGGGATACTCACCGACATGAACGGCATCATGTTCGATGCCGACGGCGATGTCGGCCGTACCGTCAAGGAGAGTCGCTATATCGTCGAATCGGTGGCCCGCCACGTCGACTCAATCAATCAGAACATGGAAGGGGCGGCCAGAAATCTCTACGAATTCAGCCGCCAGATTCGCCAGAACCCGGGCCTGTTGCTCGGCGGCAAGTCGCCGGATGACAAGGGGACGCCACAATGACCGCATTCAAGCTTTCACATCACCGGCAAGGCTGGTCCGGGCGCGCTTCTTCCGTCATTTCAGCGGCGCTGTTAC
This sequence comes from Pseudomonadota bacterium, assembly GCA_027620395.1. Classification (GTDB taxonomy): domain Bacteria; phylum Pseudomonadota; class Alphaproteobacteria; order Rhodospirillales; family Casp-alpha2; genus JAQBZY01. Next base: position 408 of record JAQBZY010000330.1, on the reverse strand, counting down.
TCGCCGTTTTGACCGGATGCGGGTCGGCGCCACCGGTTCCGGAGGACAAATATTACCGCCTGCAAGCGGTCCTCGCCGCAGCGCCGTTGCAGCAACCGAAGTTCAATGGAACTCTCGAAGTCGAACGCTTCAGCGCCGATGGATTGACCGCGGGACGGCCAATCGTCTACAGCGCGCAAAACGACCCGAGCGGGCTTCAGGAATATCACTATCATTTCTGGACTCAGCCGCCGACGGTGATGCTCCGGGACGAAATCGTCACCTATTTGCGTGCGGCCAATGTCGCCAAGACGGTTGTGACGCCGGAAATGCGGCTCAACCCGGAGTACGTGATGGCCGGGAAAATCCGCCGGCTCGAGCAGATCGTTGGCTCGCCCAGCCGGGCAGTGCTGGATATTGAAATCGCCA
>JAQBZY010000329.1 GCA_027620395.1 Pseudomonadota bacterium | reverse complement strand
ACCGCGGCCCCCGCCGCGAAGAAAGTTCAGCCCGTCGAAGCCGCCGTTCAGGCCGGCCATGAAGCGGTCGGGAACGTCGTCAAGGCGAGCACCCAGGTCGCCACCAAGGGCGTCGAGAAAGTCGTCGCCATGAGCCATGAACAGATGGCTGCCGCCGTCAAGGCCGGCACCGACGCGTTCAAGGGTTACGAAGACATCGTCGCCTACTCGAAGGCCAACGTCGACGCGTTCGTGAAGTCGAATGAGATCCTCGTCAAGGGCGTCCAGGAAATCAACGCCGTGGTGTTCTCCATGGCCAAGGAAAGCCTCGATGAGAGCGTCGAATTGACCCAGAAGCTGCTGTCCTGCCAGTCAATTGCAGATGTCGTCGCGGTCCATAACGACCTGACCAAGAAGAACTACGTCAAGGTGGTTGGCGAGAGCCGCAAGCTTTCCGACCTCTCCACCAAGCTCGCCGAGCAGGCTGCGAAGCCGATTGCGGCGCGGGTGACGGAAACCGTCGAAAAGCTAGCCAAGCCAATCGCTGCCTAATACGTCCCATCCCCCATATTGGGATCAGGCAGTAGATTAAGACGCCCGACAGGTCCTCCCCCCGCCGGGCGTCGACTTTTTGGAGCAAGAATCGCGTTCGCCGCCGGCGGGCGCTTTTTTTTTGTGGCGGCCATTTTGGTATCGGCCAGTATGGACTATATTACACCCAGGAAACGATGGCGGCCCGGCATCGGCCTAGAACAGAGAAATCATGGCGGAACCGAGAAAACCAACCCGGCTACCCACCCGCGACGACGAGGACATCGGCGTTGCGGTGAAGCCGCGCGCTCGCACCAAAAAGCCGGCGATGTACAAGGTGTTGATGCTAAACGACGATTACACCCCGATGGAATTCGTCGTGCACGTGTTGGAGCGGTTTTTCCAAAAAAACCACCAGGCCGCGACCCAGATCATGCTGCATGTGCACCAGCGCGGCGTCGGCATTTGCGGCATCTATACTTACGAAGTCGCGGAAACCAAGGTCGCGCAAGTCATGGATCTGGCGCGGCAGCATCAGCACCCGCTACAATGCACGATTGAGAAAGACGGAGACGGTGATAGCGACGACGACGGATAAGTAGTGGCCGGGCCGGGGGGCGGAACGAAGCAGAAGCTGAAAGGAAAGCCAACCAATGTTGTCACGCAATCTTGAACAGACCTTGCACCGGGCCCTCGCCCATGCAGCCGAACGTCAGCACGAATACGCGACCCTCGAACACCTTCTGTTGTCGTTGACCGAGGATCAGGATTCCGTCGCTGTCCTCAAGGCCTGCGGCGTCGATCTGCAGCAACTCTCGATGGACGTCGTGGCATTCCTCGACGAGGAACTCGACACCATCAAGAACGACCGTAGCGCCGAGCCGAAACCTACGGCTGGCTTTCAGCGGGTCGTGCAGCGCGCCGTCATCCATGTGCAGTCGTCGGGACGCGAGGAAGTGACCGGCGCCAATATTCTGGTCGCGTTGTTCTCGGAGCGGGAATCGCACGCGGTATATTTTCTGCAGATGCACGAAATGTCGCGCTTGGATGCCGTCAATTACATATCGCATGGCATCGCCAAGGTGCCTGGCTACACCGAAGACCGCACCGTGCATGGCACCGACCCGGAGGCCGAGCCGGAACAAGTCGTCCGCAAGGGATCGGAAGCGCTTGATGCTTATTGCGTCGATCTCAATAAGAAGGCATCGGAAGGCCGAATCGATCCGCTGATCGGGCGCGAAGCGGAAGTCGATCGGACAATCCAAATTCTCTGCCGGCGCAATAAGAACAATCCGCTCTATGTCGGCGATCCGGGCGTCGGCAAGACCGCCATCGCAGAGGGCCTGGCCAAGCGGATCGTCGAAGGCGACGTTCCCGATGTTTTGGCCGGCGCCACCATTTTTTCCCTCGACATGGGGTCACTTCTGGCTGGAACCCGCTACCGGGGCGATTTCGAGGAGCGGCTCAAGAACGTCATGAAGGAGCTCGAGAACGCGCCTAACGCGATCCTGTTCATCGACGAAATTCATACCGTGATTGGCGCCGGGGCGACCTCTGGCGGCTCCATGGATGCATCGAATATTTTAAAACCGGCCCTGCAAAGCGGCCGCCTCCGGTGCATGGGGTCGACCACCTACAAGGAATACCGGAGCTATTTCGAAAAGGACCGCGCGCTGGTGCGTCGGTTCCAGAAAATCGACGTGCACGAGCCGTCGATCGCCGACACCATCAAAATCCTGAAGGGCTTGAAGCCCTATTTCGAGGCGCACCACAAGGTGCGTTACACCGCCGAGGCGATCAAGACGGCGGTCGAACTGGCGGCGCGTTACATCAACGACCGCAAACTACCGGACAAGGCGATCGATGTCATCGACGAGGTAGGGGCGTCACGGATGCTGTTGCCGGAAGCCAAGCGGCGGAAAACCGTCACCGTCAAGGATGTCGAGGAAACCGTCGCCAAGATCGCCCGGATACCGCCTAAAAGCGTGTCGTCCGACGACCGCGAGTCGCTTCGCACCTTGGAGCGCGACCTCAAGACCGTGGTGTTCGGTCAGGATATTGCGATCAGTCAGCTGGCCAGCGCCATCAAGCTGGCCCGGGCTGGTCTGCGCGAGCCGGAAAAACCGATCGGCAGTTATCTTTTCTCCGGCCCGACTGGCGTCGGCAAGACCGAAGTAGCCAGGCAACTGGCGCTGACGCTGGGCGTCGAACTGGTGCGCTTCGATATGTCGGAATACATGGAACGGCATTCGGTATCGCGTCTGATCGGTGCGCCGCCGGGTTATGTCGGCTTCGATCAGGGCGGACTATTAACCGATGCGGTCGACAAGAATCCGCACGTGGTGTTGCTGCTGGACGAAATCGAAAAGGCGCATCCGGATCTCTTCAACATCCTGTTGCAGGTGATGGATCACGGCAAGCTGACCGACCACAACGGCAAGTCGATCGATTTCCGGAACGTGATTCTGATCATGACCACCAATGCCGGCGCCGCCGATCTGGCCAAATCGGCAATCGGTTTCGAGCGGGAATCGCGCATCGGCGAGGATAAGGAAGCGATTGAGCGGATGTTCACGCCGGAATTCCGCAACCGCTTGGATTCCATTATCGGCTTCCAGGCGCTGACGCCCGAGGTGGTGGCGTTGGTCGTCGACAAGTTCGTCATGGCGTTGGAGGGGCAATTGGCCGACCG
>JAQBZY010000328.1 GCA_027620395.1 Pseudomonadota bacterium | reverse complement strand
GCAGACATGGGCCAACGGGTTCTGCTTGAACATGAAGCTGTCGAGCACCGTCACCCGGTATCCGGCGGCCAAGAACTCCGGCACCATGATCGAGCCGAGGTAACCGGCGCCACCGGTCACCAGAATGTGCTGCTTGTCGCTCAATCTACCATTCCTCCAATATTCCCCCTCACCCTACCTCTCCCCCTGAAGGGGGAGAGGGGGCTTTTTTCACGCCGGCACCGCCGCCTGGTCGAGAACGTCGCGCAGCTTCATCAATTGCGGCGTCAGATCGTGCGGATGGTTGCCGACAAAAAAACCGCTGTCGTGCGCGACCATGGCATTGGCGATCTCGCCGACGGTCTCGTAGTCGTAGAACTTCATCACGTCGTGCCTGAGAATACAGCCGCCGGTGATGATCCGATAGCCGATGTCGGCGGCGGCCAAAGCCTCGAACACCCGCTTGCGGTCGATCCTGAGGTTCGGGTTAAGCACGATCGGAAAGCAGAAACTGGAATGGGTGCCATTTTCGCGCTGGATGATAAAGCGCGCGTCATCGCCAAACAACTCATTGAATAATTTGAAGTTTTTCCGCCGCTGCGCAGTCATTTCGGGGAGCTTCTTGAGCTGCTCGCGGCCGATGGCGCCCGATATCTCGGTCGGGCGCACGTTGTAGCCGGGCAATATGAACCGGTAGGCCTCGAAGAAATCCTCGTCCTTGCGTTCGAAAATCGGCGAATCCCGCGGGATGTCCCGGGTCCAGCCGTGCGCCCGGAGCGCCTTCAGCAAGTGATAGGTCTCGAGATCGTCGGTCAGCACCATGCCGCCTTCCATGGTGCCGATATGGTGCGAAAAGAAGAAGCTGAACGTGTTGACGTCGCCAAAGGTGCCGGCCTTCTTGCCGGCGATCTCGGCGTCCAGGCTCTCGCAATTGTCCTCCATGAAGACCAGATCGTGCTTGTCGCAAAAGGCCCGCATGACATCGAGATCGCACGGATTGCCCAGGATCGACACCGCGACCAACATTTTGGTCTTGTCGGTGAGCGCGTCCTCTAGTTGCGCGGTATCCATATTCAGCGTCTCAAGATCGACATCGACGATGCGGAGTTTGAGCCCGTACTGCTGCAACGGATGATACGTCGTGCCCCACGAAATCGCCGGAACGATCACTTCATCTCCGCGCTGTAATGGTTTGTTTCTTTTGAAAAATTGCGCGCCAACGGCAATCAGATTCGCGGACGAGCCGGAATTCACCATGACGCCATGCTTCATGCCGTGATAGCGGGCGAATTCGTCCTCGAACGCCGCCACCTCGGGCCCCATGGTGAAGCGATCAGTGGCGACAACGCGGTTGATGGCGTCTAATTCGCGCTGGTCCCAGGATGAAGCGGCAAGCTCGTAGAACATGCCCGGCCCCAGACCTATTCCATGGTGCGGGTGGCTTCGCCCGGCACGGCCGAATTCGGATTGACGATGTCCGGCATGGCCGGATTTTCCCAACCCGGGACCGGCTCGATCGACATGTTGGCGCGAAACTCGTCGCGCGGCAGATAAGGATACATATCCTCGACCGGCGTCGACCACCCGAAGATGCGGGGCTCGTAGGTGTGGTATTCGTGCATGTTGACGTCGCAGACCACCGGTCCCTCATCGTAGGCCATGACGGCATCAATGACGCTGTCGATGTCGGCGTTCTTTTCAATCTTGAAGGTCTTGACGCCAAACGCTTCCGCCACTTTGACGAAATCCGGCGGATTGTAGCCAACCGGACCGCAAGCTTCGCAGCGGCCCTGGAAGTTGGTCTCCTGGAACGCCTTGGTGATGCCGTAGATGTGGTTGTTGAGGATGAAGGTCTTCACCTTCATGCCGTAATTGACCATGGTTTGCAGCTCCTGGATGTTCAGGATCATGCCGCCGTCGCCAATGATGGTGCAGACGTTGCGCTCGGGCGCGGCCATCCAGGCGCCCATGGCGCCGCACATGGCGAATCCCATCGGCGCGTTACCGTTATTGGTCAGATACATCTCGCCGAACTTGGTCTCGAAGGCGTGCGCGACGACCACCGAGGTGCCGCCCAAGTCGCAGACCAGCATGTCGTCACCGCCCATTTTCTCGGACAGCCGCCGCATGAAGGCGTAGGGATGGCAGTATTCCTTGCCCTCGAACTTGTAGGCGCCAGGCTTGAACATTTCCGGGCGGACCGGATCGTATTTATGCCGCCATTCCCGGCATTTGGCGTTCCAGCCGTCGTGCTTGGGAAGCCGGCCGGCGGCGCGCTCTTCCTTGAGCCGCTTCAATAGGCGCTCGGCGAAGATCTTGACGTCGCAAAGAATGTTCACGTCAAACGGCACCTGCTGCAACTTCGGCTGCAACAACGCTTTGTCGAGATCGATGACGTATTTCTTGGCCTCGCGGGCGAAGCTGTGGGTGTTGCCGCCGGTGATCCGGCCTGATATCCGGCTGCCGATGGCGAACAGCAAGTCACTATTCTGAATGCCGAAATTGCGCCCGGCGCCGCCGTAAGTGCCGATCCGGCCGCCGTAATAGGGAAAGTCCGAGGTGACGATGTCGAGCGCGTTCCAGGTCGGATAGGCCGGAACTTGGGCGATCTCGATGATTTCCCGGACCAGATCGACGGCGCCGCCGATCCGGACCCCACCGCCGACCATGAACACCGGCCGTTCGGCCTTTTTCAGATCAGCGATGTAGGTCTCGATGTGCCGGTCAACGGCGTCGAGATCATAGCGGTCGGCGGCGGCGGCGGTATCGAAGCCAAATAGCTTGTCGGGATCGATATCGGCCTTTTGGATATCGATTGGAATGTCGATCACGCAAGGACCCGGCCGGCCTTCCTGGGCGATGAAGAACGCTTTTTCCAGTTCGTAGCGGATTTCCTTCGGATCGGTGATCATCTTGGCGTACTTGCAAATCGGCTGCACCACCGAGACGACGTCGGTTTCCTGGAAGCCGACTTGGCGGATCGACGGGTGCGGCCGCATGAACTGCAGGCTGATGTTGCCGGTGATGAAGATGCACGGCACCGATTCGTAAAAGCAATTGGCGATCGGATTCATCAGATTGAGCGCGCCCGGCCCGCTGGTCGCAATCGCCGCGCCCGGCACGCCCTTGACCCGGCCATAGCATTCGGCGGCGAAGCCGGCTCCCTGTTCGTGCATGGTGGCGACGTACTTGGTCTTTTTGGCCCGCGTGAAACCGTCGATCA
>JAQBZY010000327.1 GCA_027620395.1 Pseudomonadota bacterium | reverse complement strand
ATCGGGCACTCGGCTTGGGCTTCGGCGAAGCCGTGGCTCTGGTCGACGATGAAGCTTGGCGGCGCAAGCTGGCGGCTCGTATTACCGATTTGCGGCGCCTCAACAAGGAAACGCTGTCGGCGACGTTGGCGGAAATTTTCGCCGCCGCCGACGATTCCGTCAAGAAGCTCGAAATCCGTTCCTGACGAGTTTTCGCATCCTTCGAGACGGCGCTTCGCGCCCCCTCAGGATGAGGAAAGGATTTCATGGCGAACAAACAACCTCATCCTTCGAGACGGCGCTTCGCGCCCCCTCAGGATGAGGAAAGGATTTCATGGCAAACAAACAACCTCATCCTGAGGAGCGGCGTAGCCGCGTCTCGAAGGATGAGCGGATGACGTTGCCTACTCTTCCGCCCGTTCGGACCGCGCGCGGATGAATTCGGCAAGCTCCGGATCGGCTTCGTCTGGCAAGGTCACGATCAGCGATATGTAGTGGTCACCACGCGTCGCGTCCTTGCGGCCGCCCTCGGCCAAGCCGCGGCCCTTGAGGCGCAATTTAGTTCCGGTATTCGAATTCGACGGCACCGTGACGTTCAATAGCCCGTCGATGGTCTCGATCTGGATCTTGCCGCCGAGGATGGCGGCGTCGAGTCCGACTGGAACATTAGTATGGATATCGCGGCCTTCGGATTTAAAGATCGGGTGCGGTTCGACCTTGACCTCGATCAGGGCGTCGCCGTCGCGGCCGTCGTTGAAACCCCGCATGCCTTGCCCCTTGAGCCGGAGCACCTGCCCGTCAAGCGTTCCGGGCGGCACGGTGACGTTAAGGTCGACGCCATGCGCCGTCTTCATCTGCTTCTTGGTGCCGCGCGCGGCCTCCAGAAATTCGATCGTCAGAACGTGGCTGACGTCGACGCCGTCGATTTTGATTTCGTCGCGGTCACGGTCGCGGAAAAATCCCTCGAAACCGCGTTTCGGCCGTGATTTTTGCGATGCCGGCCGGGCTTTCTTCTTACGTCCGTCGGCGTCCAATTCACCGCGGTCGTATTGGCCGCGCCTGACCGGGTCCGACAAAATCCCATAGGCCGCCGACAATTTCTTGAACTCGTCCTCGGCCCACGGGTTGGCGGGATCGAGATCAGGATGCATTTCCCGGGCTTTCCGGCGGTAAGCCTTCTTGATCTCGGTGGCCGACGCATCCGGCGCCACGCCGACCAGGCGGTAGAGATCCTTGGCTGCTTCGCGTCCGGCCATCGAGCGCCTTAGAGACCGACGGTGGCGGCGTGGGCCAGGGTCCAGGCATTGCCGGGTTGCCGGCCCAAGCGCTCCGATAGCAATGCCTTGGCCAGATCGGTGCGCCCGGATTTGATGGCCGCGTCGATCAACAGCATGGCGAACAGATCGCGCTGTGCATGCGAGCCGCCCATGCCGTGCAGGCGATAGCGGCAAGGTGCCAGAAGTTCGGCGGCGCGCCCGAAATCACCGGCCCGATGCGCGGTAATGGCTTCGGCGACCGGCAAGGCAATGTCGCCGGTGGTGTCGGCGTTGTCATCGTCCGACGTTTCGGCGTAGCGCTTCATGGCGGCCAGTAGTTGATCCAGTTCAGGCCGCGCCGCCGCCGAAAGTGCGATGGCGTGATGAACGTCGATGAAGGCCAACGATTGATCGGTGGCGTGAGCGGCGCATTTCTCGGCCAGCGCTTGCCAGCGGTTGCCGACGTCCTGGTCGTGCAGTTCGAGCCGCAGCAAGAGCGCGGTGTCATTGACGAGATCGAGATACTCGTCCGATTCCGGATCCCAAAGCGCATGGTCGTAGAGATCGAGCACCCGGTCGTATTCGCCTCGGTCCAGATGCATCAGCATCCGGTGCCACCACAGGTGATAGCGGAAATTATTGCAGCCGGTCCAGCCGGGCTCCTGACTTTCGATCCAGGCGATGCCGGCGGTCTGGTCGCCGCGCATTTCGTGCACGTGGGCGACGGCGTGTATTCCCCATGGATTTTCGGGCTCGTGTTCGACGGCGGCGTCGCCGGCCTTGATGGCACCTACGTAGTCGTGCGTTTCCTCGCGGCCAAAGGCCTCCATCCCCTTGACGAAGCCAAAGCCGGGAACATCGGAAGACCAAGCGCGGAGCGCACGAAGCACGGTGTCGCGTAGATTCTGGCCATCGCCTTCATAGAAATGTCCGTGATGCGCGAGACGGAGCGCCAGAACGTCCAGCGGATGCGTTTCGAGGATGGCTTCCCAGACCCCGATGGCGGCCCGCTTCCGCCCATCGACCCAGTGTCCGAGCGCTTCGGCGTGCAGCCGTTCCCGAGGTGTCGTGCGAGGGGCGCGATCCTTGGCCTCGGCGGCGACTTTCTTGGCCCGGTCCTTCAACGGGCCGGTGGCCATGATCATGAAAAAATAACCTTTCATGATATGCTCCATCGGCATCTCGGGGTCCAAGCCGAGCGTGGCCTTTAAATCTGGTGCCGAGTCCTTGCTGATGGCCAAATACGACCGCACAGTGCGATCGAAGGCGGCGGCCGCTTCGGCGGAGGCAGCGGTGATGCCGAGCCCTCGGCAATCCTTCGGCATGGGCGGCTCCTGCAAATTCGATTGGACTTTAGGGCCGCTCATCCCATATGCCAAGCGCCGCACTATATGGAGACGCCGATGCCTAACGTAATCGAGATTGATGCCAAGACGGCCAAGGATTGGGTCGATGCCGGCCAGGTGGTCCTGGTCGATGTCCGCGAGGATCAAGAATTGGCCGCGGCGTCGATCACTGGCGCCGTGCATGTGCCGATGTCCAAATTCGATCCTGAACTGGTGCCGACCGGCGACGACGGCAAGAAGGTCGTCTTCTTCTGCGCGCACGGCATGCGCTCGTATCAGGTCGCCGACTATTTGTTGCAGAACCAGATGCTGGGCGAGGCCTATTCGATGACCGGCGGCATCGTCGCTTGGGCCGGCGCCGGGTTGCCGTACGAGCAGGGGTAATTGCCCGCATCCTTCGAGACGCCCGCCCAGTGGGATTTTTGGGCGGGTTCCTCAGGATGAGGCTTTTTTTTATGTGATCCTCATCCTGAGGAGCCGCCGTTTGGCGGCGTCTCGAAGGACGAGGTCCGTTTATTCCTTCACCGCACCGACCAGAAATTCGCGGTTGCCCTCGGGGCCGGTGATCGGGCTCTCGGCGATGCCCAAGACCCGCCAGCCGCCGAGCTGGTCGAGCCAGATGCGG
>JAQBZY010000326.1 GCA_027620395.1 Pseudomonadota bacterium | reverse complement strand
ATCTTGATCATATCGATTTTGACGACGCCGACGCCGTCGGCGCCGCCGTCGGCAAGCTGACCAGCCTGTATGCCCGGGCCGACGACATCCACGACCAGGCAACGTTTGAAAAAGATGTGCCGGAAGCGCGCCGGATGGTCGGCCGCGGCATCGAGGTCGGGCATATCTTCTATTTCGGCGACAAGTACTCGAAGCCCATGGGCTGCAAGGTGACCGGCCCCGACGGTCAGGAAGTGACCGTCGAGATGGGCTCCTACGGCATCGGCGTATCGCGCCTGGTCGGCGCCGTGATCGAGTCCTGCCACGACGAAAACGGCATCGTCTGGCCGGAATCGGTGGCCCCGTTCAAGGTCGGCCTGATCAACCTCAAGGCCGACGACGCCGGCTGCCGGGCGGCCTGCGACGACATCTATGGCAAGCTTCGAAACGCCGATGTCGAGGTGCTTTACGACGACCGCGACGGCCGCGCCGGCGTCAAGTTCGCCGACATGGACCTGATCGGCTTGCCGTGGCAGTTGGTACTCGGCCCACGCGGCCTGAAAACCGGCGTCTGCGAAGTCAAAAACCGCAAGACCGGCGAGAAGCAGGAAATGTCCATGGAAAGCGCGCTGGCAAAGCTTATCGGCTAAACCGGCGTCACCTCACGATCCGCCATAGACGGTCCACACCGCCAGCAGCAACACGACCTGCGGATCGATGGCAAGTTGGCGCGTCAGCTGGCGTAATTGAATCTCGTCCAAGCTGGTGTGGGCGGCGATTTTTTTCAGGAAATCGTCCCGTTCCGCGTCCGTCTCCAACTTTTTCAGATATTCATCCATTTCGCCAAGTTCGATGGCGCCGCGCATGCCGCATTTCTTGAGCTTTTCGACATTCTCCTTGTCGACGTACAGCCGCAGATAGGCTTGGTCGATCCAGTCGATAACCCGGGCCATGGGGTAGGAGGTCGCGAAATGAAGCCGGATCGGATTTTCGAAAGCCAGATGCTGGATGGTGGTGATTCCTTCATCAGACAGCCGCTCCAGTTCCTGTCTGGATATCCCCTCCAGCGACACCAATCTTTGCGGTTCGAGGGCGGCCTTGATGATCGGCTCATCAGTCAGGGCCGCTTCAATGCCCAGTTTTTTCTGGGTATTGCTGCGGATCCAGTCCACCAGCTCGCCATATGGGATGAACCCGATGCCGAAGGCGATGGGGAACGCCAATTTCTCGTTGAGGATTTCCGTCGACATGTAGCCTGCAACGGTGGCGAACAGCATTTGAAACCCCAGGTTCAAAACCGTGCTGGTGGAGATATCCAAGTTCCGCCGGCGGGCGATGATTGAAAATAGCGAAAAGTACCACGCGCCAAGGAACGCCGCCGAGGCGCCGTTCGGCAATTCCTTCAGGAATATTTGCATACTGCCGAGATCGACCAGCACAGTTTGCCGGGCCAGGACCAGATAGAATCCGGCCATGCTGACGACCAGCGTGAACATCAGGGCGCCGATATATTTCCCCGGATCGTAGTTATCCGACATAGTTTCGAATATTTTGTTCAACCGGCTGCCGTCCTTGCCGAATGTAGCGTCGACGTCGATGTCGTAGGAAGTGATCACCTCTAGAATATTCTTGATCATCTCTCTGGCGCTTTTCACGCGCTCTTCGGCGGCCAGCCGGATGAAGGAGATGAAGAACAGTGGGACGGAAAACGACAAGGCCAGGTACAGCACCAACCAGGAAAAGGTTTCGGCATTCAATTTCTTGAAATAGAACAATAAATACAAAACGATGGCAGCAATGACGATCAAGAACAGCCACCAGATCCTGGAAGCTCGTTCCCAAATGCTCTCGGGTTTGGGTGGAATGTCGTTGTTTTGATCGTCTGCCATGTGATCGATCCTCAACCAATTGAACGGCGTCGGTTCAGCAGCCGAGGCCGGGGAAATATGATCGATGAACTTACAATCTACTATATATAATTTTTTAAATTTCACAACTATTAGAATTATTTTTTAAAGACCGCCGGAGCCGCTGCGGTATCGGCGGTTGAAGGGCAGGGACCCATCTCGTACAAATGGAGCCCCGACCGTCGCAACCTCGATTGAAAGCCAGCACCCGGATGTTCTCCGCCTTCGAATGGATGATCGCGCTTCGTTATCTCCGGGCCCGCCGCCAGGAGGGGTTCATTAGCGTCATCGCCTGGTTTTCACTGATCGGCATTGCCTTGGGTGTGGCGACGTTGATCATCGTGATGTCGGTGATGAACGGCTTTAGGGAAGAACTGCTGACCCGGATTCTCGGTATCAACGGCCACCTGAGCGTCTATTCGGCGGCATCCGGGCGCTTGGACGATTTCGACAAGCTCGCCGACGATATCCGCAATCTGGATGGCATTGTTTCAGTCAATCCGATGATCGAGGGCCAGGTCATGGCCACCACCAAGGGCAATGCCAAGGGCGCCCTGGTACGCGGGCTCAGGGCCGAGGACCTCGCCAAGCGGAAGATTGTCGCGGACAGTCTTTCGAAACAGGCGATGGCCGGCTTCACCGGCAACGACAGCGTCATTATCGGGCATCGGTTGGCGCAGAACCTGGGTGTTTCGGCCGGCGACAAGTTGACGCTGGTCTCGCCCAACGGCAACGTGACGGCGTTCGGCACCGTGCCCCGGATGCGCGCCTTCACCGTCGTCGGCACCTTCGACATCGGCATGTTCGAATATGACTCGGGCTTCATTTTCATGCCACTGCCCGCTGCCCAGGCGTTCTTTCGAATGCCCGGCGCGGTGACCAATATGGAGATATTCGTCGACCGCGCCTCTGACGCGCCCAGGGCCGCGCTATACGTTTCCAGACAATTGCAGGGCCGGGCCATCGTGCACGACTGGCAACGGGCCAACTCGAGCTTCTTCAACGCCATTCAGGTGGAACGCAACGTCATGTTCCTGATCCTGACCCTGATCATCGTGGTCGCCGCCTTCAACATCGTCTCGTCGCTGATCATGTTGGTGAAGGACAAGGGCCGCGACATCGCGATATTGCGCACCATGGGCGCGACCCGCGGAATGGTGATGCGGATATTCCTGCTGGCCGGCGCCTCGGTCGGCGTTATCGGCACCGCCGCCGGTTTCGCTCTTGGCCTCTTCATTTCGGCCAATTTGGAATCGATCCGCCAATGGCTGCAGACCATATCGGGCATGCAGCTCTTCCAGGCCGAGATCTATTATCTGTCGCGCCTTCCCTCCAAGATCGAAA
>JAQBZY010000325.1 GCA_027620395.1 Pseudomonadota bacterium | reverse complement strand
ATGATCCTGGATGCCCTGATGCCGTCGGCGCCGGTGATGGTCGCCAATCCGGCGCTACCACCGAAGGGCCTGATGGAAGGTGCCGACGCGGTCCGACGCCTCGAACAAATGCGTGATAGCGGGTACATTTCGTCCGACGAATATGCCCGTGAACGGCAAGCGATCGAGCTTGCGGTGCAGACGGTGCCGACGCAGCCGGGCATGAAAGCGTCGGCGGCGCCGCAAGCCGCGCCGGCCGGCGCCAAGCCGGTCCAGGAAAGCAAGGCCGCCATGAAATCTGGGCCGCAGCCGGCGATCCATCTCGCGTCTTACAAATCCGAAAAGCAGGCACTCAACGGTTGGACCCAGATCAAGCGGGCACATGGCAAGATTCTCGGCAAGCTCGAACCCGAAATCAGTAAGGTCGATCTTGGCCGCAAGGGAATCTTCTTACGCCTGAAGGTCGGGCCTTTCGCCAGTGGCGACGAAGCCAAGAAAGTTTGCAGTCAGCTTAAGAAGTCGCGGCAGTTCTGCGATCCGACGGTGATGGGGAACGGCTGAACCTTTAACCCAGCGAGGCCATGAATTCAGAAAGCCCGGCGGTTACTTCGCCGGGCTTATCGGCGTGCACCCAATGCCCGGCGCCGGCAATCGACGTATGGGTGGTGTCCGGGAAAAGACGTTCGATCGTGGCCGCGTGATCAGCTCGGATGTAGTCCGATTTTTCACCGCGCATGAATAACGTCGGACCGTCGTAGCGGGCGTCCGGGAAATCCGGAAAAGATAGAATGGCCGGCATCGCGGCGGCGATGGCGTCGAGATTGACTTGCCATACGAGGCCGTCCGCCGTCTGCGCCAAATTCTGCAATAGAAAAGCCCGGATGCCGGGCTCGGCAATGGATTCGGCGAGGTATCTATCGGCATCGCTGCGCCGTTCGATGTCGGCCACCGGTAGCGACTGCATGGCGCGGATGTAGCCGTCGTAATCGTGATCGTAGGTGACGGGTGCAATATCGATCACGGCGAGTGCGCGGACGATCTCGGGGCGCGTCAAGGCCAGCGTCATCGCCGCCTTGCCGCCCATGGAATGGCCGATGACGATGGCTGGTCCGGGGCCGACATTGATCAACTGGGCGACATCGTCGGCCATTGCTTCGTAGGTCATGCTGTCCGACCATGGAGACTCGCCATGATTGCGCAGATCCGCGGCGACGACTCGCTGCCTAGTAGCCAAATCGCGCTGCACCTGGGCCCAATTGCGACGTCTTCCGAAAAGCCCATGCAGGATAACCACCGGCGAACCGTCCCCCAATTCAGTGATGGCGAGATCGAGCGCCGTCACGGCGAAATCGGCCCTGCCAATTTTCGCGCCAAATTGTCGCCGAACATCAAATCGATGCCGATGAGCCCGACGACCAGCAGCAGAAAATTAACGAGGATGATCTTGGCAATCCGCAACATCGGCATCAGCTAGCCTGAACTCTCGGGCGCCGCCGCCGATTGCGGGTCGGTCACTCCGACTTGCTCGCGACCCGGTTACTGCCCAGCGCCGCAAACTTTGCATCCGCCGCCTTGCGGTCGGTCAGGAATTTATCTAGCTCGGCGCCGGCAAGAACCCGGCCCGACGGCATTCTGACACTGAGCGGATTGACTTGGCTATTGTTCAAGTGAATTTCGTAATGCAAATGCGGGCCGGTCGACCGCCCGGTGGTGCCGACATATCCGATCACCTGGCCTTGCTCGACCCGTTTTCCGGCGCGGATGCCGCGGGCGAAACCTTTGAGATGGCCGTAGGCCGTTTGATAGGCGCTGTTGTGGCGCAACATGACATAGTTGCCGTAGCCGCCCTTATCGCCTGCGTAGACGATGGTGCCGCCGCCAGCGGCATAAATAGGCGTTCCGGGTGGCGCCGCGAAATCGACGCCTTGGTGCATCTTGGTGTAACCGAGAATTGGGTGCCGACGCTTACCAAAACCGGACGTCAGGCGCGCACCGTCGATGGGGGTGCGCATCAGTGCTTTTCGGGTCGCCTTGCCGGCGTCGTCGAAGAAATCGATGGTGCCGTCGGCAAGTTTGTGGCGGTACACCGTCAGCCTCTTGCCGCTCAACGTTAGTGCGGCGTAGAGCACATTGCCGTGATAGACGGTGCGGCCATTTTCGTCGTCGACCCGCTCGTACATGACCTCGAAAGTGTCGCCCTCGCGGATGTCGCGTTGGAAATCGACGTCCCAAGACAGTATCCGGATCATTCTGGCGATGACGACCGCCGGTACGCCGGCGTCGCGTCCCGATACGTAAAGACTGTTGTCGATGCTGCCGACGGCCCTGACTGGTGCGCGGATCAAGTCCTTTTCGCGCTGCGCCGCCTTGAAGTTTCCGGTGTCGTCACGTTCGACGGTGACTTCGGTCTTGTAGTCGGGCTCGATCGAAAGACCGATGAAGGTGTCGGTTCCGGCGGAATTGCTGTCGCCATCCGGAATTGGCTGCGCGCTTCTGAATGTCAGCGCGACATCTTGACCGCGCTGAATGCGGCGCGGGTTATAATATTCCGAAAGGGCCTCGATCGCTTCGTGCGCTTCGCTGGGATTGATACCGGCGCGGTGGAGAAGTCTTGCCAGGGTGTCGCCTTTGCCGATTTCGAACGTCTGGGTGTAGGTCGCGGGCACGATTCGCGGCGCCGGCTGATCGCCCGTGGCGTGCGGTAGGCGAAGCGCCAATGTCGCCGCCACCGCCGGATTGCCGATCGAAATCGGCGCCATCGAGACGACGCCCACGTTGCCATCGTCGGGCTCGACATCGATTCGGATCAGGTTGACCGCATAGGCGAATACGACAACCGACAACAATCCGATGGATAATATGCCCCGATAGGTCACGTATCGTCTCAGCCATCTTCTTGTTAGCGGCCTTGCGGGCCGCCAACAGTTGCTCCGGAGCGACATGATCCCGTTGGTTTGCCGAATTGCCTAGGGTGCTGCCGCCGACAAATTGGCCTCTGGAGAGGCCGTCTGTCAAGTGGATTGATTTTGATTCAGTCAATGGAATCAAAGATATCGGATCGAAGTCGGGGCATTGCCGGGGCCGGTGCGGCAATCTCGCGATGGCCGACGCGGAATTCTTACGTGAGCTTCGTAAAAGTGGTCCGGTGGCTTCCGTCTTGGCCCGGAAACTCCTTATTTATCATCGTTTTCCCGCATTGCGGTGGGAATATTAAAAAGATTTGACAGTGCGCATGGGTGCGTCCTATAACCCGGCCTCCTCG
>JAQBZY010000324.1 GCA_027620395.1 Pseudomonadota bacterium | reverse complement strand
CCGGCGGGTGCGCTTTACCGTCGACGCCACCATGCCACCCGGCACCTTCGCCGCCAATCAAAGTGTCACAGTCAGCATTCCGGCCGGGGCGGCGCGCGACATCTTGACGGTTCACAAGGACGCCGTTCTCAATCGCCAGGGCGCAACCTTTGTCATCGTCAATGTCGACGGCAAGGCATCGTTCCGGCCGGTCGATCTCGGCGAGTCAATGGGCGGACGCTTTGAGGTCAAGCGCGGTCTTGTCGCCGGCGACGAAGTGGTGGTGCGGGGCAATGAACGCCTGCGTCCGGATCAACCGATCACGACCAGCAAGACGTCGGCGGGCGGATAAGCGCCATGAACGGACTGATCAGGCTTTCCATTGAACGGCCGATCGCGGTTATCGCCGCGGTACTGATGATCATCATGTTCGGCGCCGTGGCGCTGACCAAAATTCCGATCCAATTGACGCCGGACGTGCAAAAGCCAGTGATCAGCATCGAAACGATTTGGCCGGGCGCGGCGCCGGCGGAGATCGAGCGGGAAATCACCAACCGCCAGGAAGAGGTCCTGCGGGGCCTCGAAGGCCTGCACGAAATATCGAGCGAAAGCCAGGATGGCCGCTCTCGGATCACGCTTGAATTCGCCGTCGGCCAGGACATGACCCGGGCCCTGCTTCTGACCGCCAACCGGCTCGACCGGGTCAACGGCTATCCCGCCGAGGCGGACGAACCGTTCCTCAAGGCCGCAAGCGCCGACGACAACCCAATCGCCTGGTTTATCCTGACCCGGACCGGCGACAATAAGACACCAATTCACACCTTCGGAGATTTTGCCGAAGACGTCATCCAGGATCGGTTGGAACGGGTTCCAGGCGTCGCCAGGGTCAACGTCTACGGCGCCGCCAAACGTGAAATGGTGGTCAGCATCGATCCCGAAATGCTGGCCCGGTATCGCCTGACGGTAACCGATGTCATCGATACGTTGCGCGCCGCGAATTCTTCGGTCTCGGCCGGCGATGTCGACGAAGGAAAACGGCGTTACGTGGTCCGGACCGAAGGCGATTTTTCGAAGCTCGAGGACGTCGAAAAAGTCGTCATCCGTTCTCTGGGCGACGGATCGAGCGGCATCGCCAGAGTGACCGTCGCCGACATTGCCAAGGTCCGATTCGATTACTCCGATCCAACGGCAAGGATCAGCATCAACGGTTTCCCCGGCATCGCCATGAACACTGTCCGCGAAACCGGCGCCAACGTGATCGAGGTCATGAAGGGCATCCGCGCGGCGGTCGCCGAGCTCAACGAACGGCAATTGCCGTCACGGCAGTTGAAACTGCGACAAGTTTACGATGAAACCGTCTACATCGACTCCTCCATAGACTTGGTGCAACAGAACATCATCGTCGGTGGACTGTTGGCGGCATTCATTTTGCTTTTGTTTCTACGCTCCGGCGGCGCCACCCTGATCGTATCGCTGGCGATTCCGGTTTCGGTGATTGGCGCCTTCGTCGCCATGGCGTTCCTTGGCCGGTCGATCAACGTAATCTCGTTGGCCGGGATCGCATTCGCCGTCGGTATGGTCGTCGATGCCGCGATCGTGGTCCTTGAAAACATCTACCGGCTCCGCGAAAAGGGGATGAACCGGGCCGAGGCTGCCTATCAGGGTGCGCGTCAAGTCTGGGTCGCAGTGCTGGTCTCAGCGCTGACGACGGTGATGGTGTTCATTCCGATCCTGGTCATGGAGCTTGAGGTCGGGCAATTGTTTCGCGATATCGCGGTCGCGCTGTCGGTGTCGGTGATGCTGTCCTTGTTGGTCGCGATCACCGTCATTCCGGCGCTTGCCAAACGTTTGTTGGGCGGCGCCGGCACGGACAGCATGGTCCACCGACGGATACCCGTGGTCGATAATTTGGCCGAGGGCTTCGTCCGTACAGTTCTCCGCTTCACCCGCTACGTGATTGCCAGCCGGCTCCGCTCGGTGCTGGTCGTCGCCGCCATCTGTGGCACCGCCGCAGTCGTCACGCACGCGTTTCTGCCGAAGCTAGAGTATCTGCCCGACGGCAACCGCAACCTTATCTTCGGCATTCTGGTGCCGCCGCCCGGATACAATCTGGATACCACCGAGGAAATCGCCAGTCGCTTCGAGGCCAAAATTCGACCGCTCTTGGCCGAATTGAGCGGTCCTGAGTCCAAACCCGGCGAGCCGCCGAAGATCGAGCGCTTCTTTTTCGTCGCGACGCGCGGCGTCACCTTCGTCGGCGCCATCGCGCAGGATCCGGCGCGGGTCCGGGAACTGATCCCGATACTCAAGGATGCCGCGTTTCAGGAACCCGGAACCTTCGGACAGATATCGCAACGCTCACTGTTCGGGCGAGGCGTCGGTGGATCACGTTCGATCGATCTCAACGTGCTCGGCGCCGATCTCGAAGATATACTTTCGACGACGCTCAAGGCCTTGGCGCTGGTTCAGGAAACCATGCCGCTATCGAAAGGTACTCAGATCAGCCCGAAGCCCGGCTTGGAAATGGGCGCGCCGGAAATCCGGGTCTATCCGAACCGGGTCAAGCTCGCCGACAACGGTGTCACGGCGAAACAACTTTCCGATACCATGGATACCTTCAACGACGGTCTCCGAGTCGCCGAAATCACCAACGACAACAAGAGAATTAATCTGATGCTGAAGGGTCCGGACAATCTGGTTCGCTCGACCCAGGGCATCGACAATTTGCCGGTGGTGACGCCAGCCGGCATCATCCTGCCGACGAGCCAACTCGCCGACATCGTGATCACCTCGGGTCCGACGCAGATCAACCATCTCGAGCGGGCTCGGACGGTGACGCTGCAAATTCGCCCGCCGGACGGCATTCCGCTAGAAGTCGCACTCAATCAATTGCAAACCGACGTCATCGATAAATTGCGCGCCGAAGGGTTGCCGGACGGCATCAAACTCCGCATGACCGGCACCGCCGACAGCCTCAACGACACTTGGGCCGCCATGAAGTTCGATCTTCTGATCGCGGTGGTGATCGTATATCTGGTGATGGCGGTGCTTTTCGAGAGCTTCTTCTATCCGATGGTGATCATGCTCTCGGTGCCGCTGGCAACGGCCGGCGGCGTGCTTGGCCTAGTGGTCATGAACATGTTTGTGTTCCAGGCCCTCGACATGCTGACGCTGCTGGGTTTCGTGATCCTGATCGGCATCGTCGTCAACAATGCCATTCTTCTGGTGCATCAGACGCTGCATCATATGCGCGAAGAGGACAT
>JAQBZY010000323.1 GCA_027620395.1 Pseudomonadota bacterium | reverse complement strand
ATTTCCTTGACCGGGTTCACATTCGACGCCTCGACGAAACCCTGGAGGATCGAACCGGCGCCACCCAGGCCCGGTGTCGCCGCAACGGCGCCCCCGGAAGCTTCGGTGGCCGAGAACAAGTTGTCCCCCTCGGGCCTCAATCCGGCCTCGTTCGGAAACACCGCCAATTGCAGTTGCCCGACCAGCGTCGGCGGATTGGTGCCGACCTTGACCAGGACGCCGCCCGATTTATTGATGGTGACGTCGGTGGCATTATTCGGAATGGTAATCCCCGGCTGCACCGCGAACCCATCGCCGGTGACCAGCGCACCGGCGCGGTCGACCTGGAAGGTGCCGTCCCGGGTATAGGCGGTCTGTCCGTTCGGAAGCTGGACCTGGAAATATCCCCGGCCCTGGATCGCGAAATCGAAGGAATTGTCGGTGGCCCGGAGACTGCCCTGCTCGGTGATGCGGTAGACCGACATCAGTTGGACGCCGAGCCCGCTCTGCACGCCCCCCGGCACCGTCTGGCCGGCGTGGGAATTTGAACTGTCGGGCCGGGGCATGTTCTTGTAGATCAGATCATGGAACTCGGACCGTCGGCGCTGATACCCGGTTGTGTTCATGTTCGCCAGGTTGTTGGCAACCACCTCGACGTTGTGCTGCTGCGCCATCATGCCGGACGCGGCTATTCTCAAAGCTTCCATCGTTCCCGTCCTTATTTCGGCTTTACACTTCGGTCCGGCTCGGCCGTTCTCGGCGGGGACGTCCCGCCAAGTCATAAGCAACCCTCGTGCCAATATAATAAATTGTTTGTTTTCAGATGCTTATGTAACTTTTCGGCCCGACGAACTTTGCTAGGAGCACGGCAACCGAGGTGCCCGGCGGCAGCTTTTACCGGGCCGGCGGCCGGGCCTAGCAGCCAGACTTTCCAGTGGTTTCCGGGTGAAACAGCTCATCGGGGGTTACTGGGCGCCTGGTCAAACGCTGAGCATCGGCGTAGCGGCAGATCGCTGAGAGCGCGGCCCGGTTGTCGGCGACCCCATAGGGCCAATAATCCGGTCCCATCAGCTCGACCGCGTCTTCAAAGGCATCGGCATAGAATGGCGACATCGCCTTGTTGGCCGACGCCTTGGCGGTCGCCGCGACCTCGGCCATGGCGATCCTTCGGCTGGCCAGAAAGGCGTCATAGATGGCGCCAGCCAAACCCGGATTGGCGTCGGCCAGGGTCTTGCGGACGCCGACCACGTGCATGATTGGAAAGATGCCGGTGCGCCGGTAATAGTCACGCTCGGCCGGTCCCGCTGGATCGATCAACCGCCGCACCCTTGGATCGCCGGCCGAAAAAGCCGTCGGTGGCGCCGGCGCCATGATGGCATCCAGTTCGCCGGCCAAAAGCGCTTGGTTCAAGCTTTTGTCGTCGCCGAGCGCCGCCACATCCAAGCCCGGCGGCAAATCGAGCCGGAGTCGCTCGGTGCGGCCGGGCTCGTTCAGGCCGGCAGTCCGGTAGCGGATGTTCATCACGTCGACGCCGTAATCGTCAGCCAGGATGCCTCGCACCCAGACCGCCAACGTCATGGCGTATTCGGGAACGCCGCAAATCCTGCCTTCCAGATCCTTGGCCGTCTCGATGCCGGCATCGGTGCGGACATAAATGGCGCCGTGCCGAAAGGCTCGGGACAAATATACCGGGATCGCGACATAGGCGCTTTCGCCCCGGGACATCTGAATCAAATAACTGGCGAACGAAAGCTCGGTGACGTCGTAGGGTGCTTCGCCGACGGCAAGCGGGAATAGAATGCCGGGCGGTGCCGCCGTCGTCTCTGCTTGCCAGCCGGCGATCGGCACCCGGCCATCCAAGACCGGCCGCGCCCTATCGTAATCCCAGCAAGCGAGGGTAATGTTTTTTTGCGGCCCGGCCATGACGCCCGGTGCTCCTTCTGTCAGACTGCCGCCGGATTGCGGCGGAGGATCCGCCAACAGATTTAACGGGGAGAATCGACATGCACAATATCATCGAGCCGGCGGGCATCGCGGCGCCGTCGTCGAATTACGCGCACGGCATTGCCACGTCCGGTGCCGACCGCTGGCTGCATATATCCGGGCAGGTGGGCACCAGACCGGACGGCACGCTCGCCGGTGGCTCGGAAGCGCAGATGCAGGAATGCTGGAGCCGCATCTTCAGCATCCTCGATGCTAGCGGCATGGGTATCACGGATATCGTCAAGGTGACGGTGTTTCTGACCGACCCCGCCGATATCGGGCTCTATCGGCAGGTCCGCGACCGGATGCTTGGCGGTCACAAGGCCGCGTCGACGCTACTGATCGTCGCCGGTCTCGCCGACCCAAACTGGAAAGTCGAGATCGAGGCGGTGGCGGCGGCGTGAGATGGAGTCATCCACAATGCCATTTCGTCATTCCCGCGCAAGCGGGAATGACGAGACGGAGGCTTGCCGCAAGGCTCGATATCAGCCGAGCGCCACGTCAACCAATACGATCTCGGCGTCGGTGACGGCTTCGATCTCGATCGCATCGACAGCCGAGATCTGCGCTGCGCCGCGCGGCGGCACGGTTTCACCGCCGACCCTGAGGGTGCCTTCGCTGGCCACCAGATAGGCGCCCCGGCCCTGGCCCAAGGGTTGGCGGATTACCGTGCCGGCCGTGAGCCGGCCGCCATGCACCGAGGCGCCTTGGTGAATCGGCAACGCATCCGGATGCTGCGGCCGCCCCGACGCCAAGGCCGGCAGCGCGTCCAGCGTCGGTTGCTTCGGGAACTTCCGGGCCTGCCAGCCGGGCTGGTGACCGCGGGCATCGGGTAGAATCCAAATTTGAAACAGCGTCGTCGCCTCGTCCTCGAGATTGTGCTCGGAATGCACGATGCCGGTCCCGGCGTGCATGACTTGGACGTCGCCGGCCCGCGTCACGCCCTCGTTGCCGAGGTTGTCCTTGTGCGTGATGGCGCCGGTCCGGACGTAGGTGATAATCTCCATGTCCTTGTGCGGATGCGGCTCGAACCCGGAATGCGGATTGACTGTATCGTCGTTCCAAACCCGGAGCGGGCCAAACCCCATCTTCTTCGGATCGTGATAACCGGCGAAGCTGAAATGATAATGCGCGTCCAGCCAGTCGTTGTTGAAGGTGCCGAGGTCCTCGAACTTGGTGACAGTCAACATGGCGATTTCCTTTCTGGCGCTGATTCGGGATTTATACCAATCTGCATAAAGAATGACTTATTGTTTCATCCTTCGAGACGCGGCTACGCCGCTCCTCAG
>JAQBZY010000322.1 GCA_027620395.1 Pseudomonadota bacterium | reverse complement strand
CCGCCGTTCGACGAGATGCGCGACGAGCTGACCGAGTCGATGTCGCGCGAGGTGATCCAGGACATGCTGAAGGACCTGCGCGGCAAGGCCAAGGTCGAGCGCTTCAATCTGGACGGAAGCCCCAAGACCCAGTAACCCTTGCGGCTCTCGCTCCCGAGCCGCATCGAGCCCATGTCCCATCCCGTGTCCCCGCTTGCGCCGGCGGAGCTGCCGCCGCTGTCGGCGCTCGCCGGTGTCCGCCTCGCCGCCGGCGCCGCCGGCATCCGCTACCAGGGCCGCACCGACGTGCTCCTGGTCGAGCTGGCGCCAGGAACCACGGTCGGCGGCGTGTTCACCAAATCGCTGACCCGCTCGGCGCCGGTCGACTGGTGCCGCGAGGCCCTGGCCGGAGGCCGGGCGCGGGCGCTGGTGGTCAATGCCGGCAACGCCAACGCCTTCACCGGCAAGGCCGGCTGGGATGCCATGGAGGCGGTGATCAAGGCCGCCGCCGAAACGCTAAATTGCCGGCCGAGCCGGGTGTTCGCCGCCTCGACCGGAATCATCGGCCAGGTTTTGCCGGCCGAGCCTTTCATCGGCAAATTGGCTGAAATGACCGGGCGGCTCGCCGAGGACGGCTGGTCCGACGCGGCGCAAGCGATCATGACCACCGATACCTTCGCCAAGGCGGCGATCCGCGAGACCGAGATCGCCGGCACGCCGGTCAGGATCGTCGGCATCGTCAAGGGGTCTGGGATGATCGCACCGGACATGGCGACCATGCTCGGCTTCATCGCCACCGACGCGGCACTGCCGGCGCCGATTCTGCAAACCCTGCTCGGCCGGGCGACGGAACTTTCGTTCAATGCCATCACGGTCGATTCCGACACCTCGACCAGCGATACCGTTCTGATGTTCGCGACCGGTGCCGCCGGCAACGGTCCGTTGACCGACGCCGCCGATAGCCGCTTGGGCGATTTTCAGGCGGCGCTGGAAAGTCTCTGCGTCGATTTGGCACAGCAAGTGGTCAGGGACGGCGAGGGGGCGACCAAGTTCGTGACCGTCGCCGTCAGCGGCGCCGAAAACGACGGTTCGGCCAAAAAAATCGCCTTTGCCATCGCCAACTCGCCACTGGTCAAAACCGCCATCGCCGGCGAGGACGCGAATTGGGGCCGCATCGTCGCCGCCGTCGGCAAGGCCGGCGAACCGGCCGACCGGGACAAGCTCGCCGTCAGCGTTGGCGGCATCACCATCGCCAGGGACGGTAGTGTCGTCATCGGTTATGACGAGACGCCGGTGGCGGCACACATGAAGGGTCAGGAGATCGACATCGCCGTCGATATCGGCTTGGGCGCCGGCAAGGCGACGGTCTGGACCTGCGATCTGACGCACGGCTACATCTCGATCAATGCCGATTATAGATCCTGACGCTGGACCGCCGCCGTTGCCCCTTGGCGGCTGCTGGGACGCGCCGTTTGCCGGCCGGGGCCGCGATCTGAAAACCGTTCTGGTCGCCGCCGTGGCGCTGATCGACGGCGACGGCAGAGTTTTGATCGCGCAAAGGCCCGAGGGGAAATCCATGGCTGGGCTCTGGGAATTCCCGGGCGGCAAGGTGCGACCCGGGGAGTTGCCGGAAACGGCCTTGGTCCGCGAACTTCAAGAAGAGCTCGGCCTCGACATCACCGAAACCTGCCTGGCGCCGTTCACCTTCGCCAGTCACGCCTACGACGATTTCCATCTGTTGATGCCGCTCTATTTGTGCCGGGTCTGGAACGGCATTCCGGAACCGAAAGAGGGGCAGACCCTCAAATGGGTGCGCCCCGAGCGACTCGGCGATTATCCGATGCCGCCGGCCGACAAGCCACTGGTGGCGCTGCTCAGGGATTTTCTTTAGGCCGCATCCTTCGAGACGCGGCTTCACCGCTCCTCAGGATGAGGAATAAATGCCACAGACCTCATCCTTCGAGACGCGGCTTCGCCGCTCCTCAGGATGAGGAATAAACGCTACGGACATCATCCTTCGTGACGCGGCTTCGCCGCTCCTCAGGATGAGGAATAAACGCCACAGACCTCATCCTGAGGAGGCGCATCGCGCCGTCTCGAAGGATGATGAGGCGCTATGCACTAATCTCGAAGCAACGAACTGCTTCAGCCGACATCCGGCGATGGGCCCAAAACGTCGACCTGCCGGGCGGCGACCCGAAGCTGCTCGACGGCGCCATCGAAAAAAACATCCATCTTGGACCGTGTCGCCGGCGCGAGATCCAAAAGTTTCGAGCGCGCGTCGGCGGGGTTGTCCATCTCGACGACGTAACCCCGCGCCATCGCCGTGTCGATATATTTGGCGGCGGTGAGCGGGCTTTTGATGCCGGTCATGGAGCGGAGTGCCTCGGTCTTGCGGGGCGGAGTTTCGGCCCGCCACAGCATCCTGAGCAAATCCCAATAGGCGGCGGAATAGAATTCGGTGTCGCCCTCAAAGATGTCGACCCAGCCGGCCGCGACGCCGTCGATGAAGTTCAGATAGGCCCGGCGCTGGGCATCGTTGTAGCGGAGAGGCATCGGTAGGGTCCTTCCATGAGGTACTCGCTCTGTATATATGAATTTAAATATGAATGTAAATTTAAATCGAGTTGATCAAGCAGAATGCTATCTAGTATGTTGAAAAATATACATTAACTTTCTTGATACAATCTGTTACATTTATTTTTATATCTATATTTGACCTTAATAATGAATTCAAATAATATCCTCTCAACGCGACAGGCCGGGTCGGCCACCGCGTCGGATCAAGGAGGATCAAACAATGACCAGTAAATTTGTCACCAAGCGTTCTTCGAAATCGTTTTCCGCCGCCGCCATGGCGGCTGTCCTGAGCCTCGGTTTGCTGTCCGGGTGCGTCACCGACCAGAACGGCGGCGGGCTCGGCAACAAGGAAATGATCGGCTCCGTGCTCGGTGCCGGTTTGGGCGGCTGGGGCGGCTCCAAGATCGGTGGCGGCAAGGGCCAGCTCGCCGCCGTCGCCGCCGGTGCGTTACTGGGCGGCGTCATGGGTAACTCGATTGGCGGTTCGTTGGACAAGGCGGACAAGAGCTATGCGGTGCGGGCGCAGCAGAATGCGTACAACGCGCCGATCGGCCAGACGATTTCCTGGAGCAACCCCGACAGCGGTAACAAGGGCTACGTGACGCCGACCCGCGAGGGCCGCGACAATCAGACCGGTGCCTACTGCCGCGAATACCAGACCGAAATCCAAGTCGGCGGCAAGTCCCAGTCCGGGTACGGCACCGCCTGCCGG
>JAQBZY010000321.1 GCA_027620395.1 Pseudomonadota bacterium | reverse complement strand
ATTGGGTTCATATGGCAAGGCGAAGTAAATGCCGATGCCGATGCCGAGCGCCACCGGCGCCCAAGGCATCCAGTGCCGGCGCTCGTCGGTCAGCCATTTGTCGATGGTATTTTGCCGCATCGTTGCTCCGATGCCGGCCATGCAAGGTCTTGAGGAGGAATTTCCGGTATCGGCCTTTTGCTGCACCTGCTAACGCGGTATGTTACGCAGATCGCAACCTCCCGCCACGGACAGGAGCCCACATGCCCGTCGTAACCCGGTTCGCCCCCTCGCCGACGGGATATCTGCACATCGGCGGCGCCCGGACGGCGCTATTCAATTGGCTGTTCGCCCGCCATCACGCCGAACACGGCGACGGCGGCAAGTTCCTGCTCAGGATTGAGGATACGGACCGGGCACGGTCCACGGACGATGCTGTTCGAGCGATTTTGGACGGCCTGACTTGGTTCGGGCTCGACTGGGATGGCGACGCCATCTCGCAGTTCGACCGCAAGGACCGGCACCGTGCGGTGGCCGAGGCGATGTTGGCCTCCGGACATGCCTACCGCTGTTACTGCACACCTGAGGAATTGGCGGCGATGCGCGAAGACGCCAAGGCCAAGGGTCTCAAAAAAATGTACGATGGCCGATGGCGTGACCGTGACCCCGCCCTAGCCCCCGCCGGCGTCCTGCCGACAATCCGTCTCAAGGCGCCGACGGAAGGCGCGACGGAGATCGAGGACCTGGTCCAGGGCCGGGTCGAAATCGCCAACGATCAGCTCGACGACATGGTCTTGCTGCGCGGCGACGGCACGCCGACCTACATGCTGGCCGTCGTCGTCGACGATCACGACATGGGGGTGACGCACGTGATCCGGGGCGACGATCATCTGGTCAACGCCTTTCGGCAAAGGCAGATCTTCGACGGCATGGGCTGGGCGGTGCCGGAATTCGCGCACATTCCGCTGATTCACGGCTCCGACGGCGCCAAACTCTCGAAGCGGCATGGCGCGCTCGGCATCGACGCTTACCGCGACATGGGCTATCTGCCGGAAGCGCTCAGGAACTACTTGCTCCGGCTAGGTTGGTCGCACGGCGATGACGAGATCATTTCCACCGAACAGGCAATCGAATGGTTTGATCTTGGCGCCATCGGCCGCGGCGCCGCCAAGCTTGATTTCGCCAAGCTCGACAGCGTTAACGGACATTACATCCGCCAAGCCGACGATGCCCGTCTGGCCGCTTTGGTGATTGAGCGGCTAGCTGCCGGTCACGACGGACAGCTTGCCGAAGAGGCCCTGAACAGGGTAAAAATGGGTA
The DNA here is from genome assembly GCA_027620395.1 of Pseudomonadota bacterium. Taxonomy (GTDB): domain Bacteria; phylum Pseudomonadota; class Alphaproteobacteria; order Rhodospirillales; family Casp-alpha2; genus JAQBZY01. Next base: position 1,979 of record JAQBZY010000321.1, on the reverse strand, counting down.
TGGGCGGTCTTAAAGAACGGGCCAAGACGATTTCAGAACTATCTGAAAATGCGTTGTTTTATGCCGTTCGTCGGCCAATCGCGATCAACGAAAAAGCGCGTCAGATGCTTGATGCCGATGGCCGCGGGCATTTGATGGCGATCCGGAACACGCTCGGCAATACGGGCGAATGGTCCGAGCCGCAACTACACCAAATCGCGGAATCATATGCCGCGAGCCATGAATTGAAACTAGGCAAGGTCGCGCAGCCCCTACGCGCCGCGTTGACCGGGTCCAACGTATCGCCCGGCATATTCGAAGTGATGGCGGTACTGGGCCGGGACGAAACCCTCGGGCGTCTCGACGACGTCCTATAGCGGTCCCTGTCGGATCGCCATAAAGCAAGAGTGGCGGGAAATCATAGCCCGCTTGAGCCGCCTGACAGGGGAGACCCTCAGGAAGGAGAAACGACGATGAGTAAGACCAAGCCACGGACTTATACGCTGACCGAAGACAGCACCGGCAAAAGCTGGAAGCTGCCGGTGACTTCTGGGACGCTCGGCCCGGACGTCATCGATGTCCGCAAGCTGTATGCCGACACCGGCTGTTTCACCTACGACCCGGGATTCACCTCGACCGGAAGCTGCGAGTCCAAGATCACCTATATCGACGGCGACGAGGGTGTGTTGCTCTATCGCGGTTATCCGATCGAGCAACTGGCGGAAAAATCCGACTTCATGGAAGTCTGCTATCTCCTGCTCAGGGGCGAACTACCGACTGCCGAGCAGAAGACAAGATTCGAGATGGACATCACTTATCACACCATGGTGCAGGAGCAGATGCAGATGTTCCTGCGTGGGTTCCGCCGCGACGCGCACCCGATGGCGGTGATGTGCGGCATGGTCGGTGCGTTGTCGGCGTTTTATCACGACTCCACCGACATCAATAATCCCAGGCACCGCATGGTGTCGTCGTATCGGATGATCGCCAAGATGCCGACCATCGCGGCTCTGGCCTACAAGTACACGATCGGTCAGCCGTACGTTTATCCCAAGAACACGCTGAATTACGCCGAAAATTTCCTACACATGCTGTTCTCGACGCCTTGCGAGGAATACAAAATCGATCCGGTGCTGGCCAAGGCCATGGACATCATTCTGATCCTGCACGCCGATCACGAACAGAACGCGTCGACATCGACGGTCCGACTAGCCGGGTCGTCAGGCGCCAATCCGTTCGCCTGTATTTCCGCCGGCATCGCGTCGCTTTGGGGCCCGGCGCATGGCGGCGCCAACGAGGCCGTGCTCAACATGCTGGCTGAAATCGGCGATCCGAAAAACACCAAGAAGTTCGTCAACAAGGCCAAGGACAAGAACGATTCCTTCCGCCTGATGGGATTTGGCCACCGGGTCTATAAGAATTTCGACCCCCGGTCGCGGGTGATGCAGAAGGCCTGCCACTCGGTCCTGAAGAAACTCGGCGGCAAAAACGAGCCGCTATTGGATATCGCGCTCGAACTCGAGCAGATCGCGCTCAAGGACGATTACTTCATCTCCAAGAAGCTCTATCCGAACGTCGATTTCTATTCCGGCATCATCTTCAAAGCGATGGGAATCCCGACCTCGATGTTCACGGTGCTGTTCGCGGTTGCGCGCACCGTCGGCTGGGTGTCGCAATGGAATGAGATGATCGAGGACCCGAGCCAGAAGATCGGGCGCCCGCGGCAGATTTACACCGGTGAGGCGCAACGCGACTACGTTGCTGTCGGCAAGCGCGTCAGCACGCCGGTAAAGGCTAAGAGCAAGGCCAAAAAATAATCGAACCGCGAATTTTGGCACCACAGCGAAGGCCCCGGATTTTCCGGGGCCTTTTAGCTTATACCAATCTGCATAAAGAATGACTTATTGTTTCATCCTTCGAGACGCGGCTACGCCGCTCCTCAGGATGAGGTTATTGCACTGAATTTCAAAGAAAATCCTCATCCTGATGAGGTCCGAAGG
>JAQBZY010000320.1 GCA_027620395.1 Pseudomonadota bacterium | reverse complement strand
GCCGATTCCTGCTTCGCCGGATTGGCGAAATCTTCCGGGTTCGGCACCGTGCCGGTGATCGGCACGACGTCTTCCGGCGATGTACCCCAAGTCACCTGCGGCACGATTTCGGAAACGTCCAACGCCACTTCGTTGTCGTAGTGCGCGTCCGCGTCGGACGGCAGCCGCTTCCAGTCGGCGACGGCGGCTTCCCAGGCGGCGCCCTTGGGCGCCATCGGCCGGCCCATCAGATAATCGAACGTCGTCTGATCGGGCGCGATCAGGCCAGCTCGGGCGCCGGCTTCGATGGTCATGTTGCAGACCGTCATCCGGCCTTCCATGGAAAGGCTCCGAATCGCCTCGCCGGCGTATTCGATGACGTAGCCGGTGCCGCCGGCGGTGCCGATCTTGCCGATCAGGGCCAAGATCAAATCCTTCGCCGTGCAGCCCTTCGGCAGCGCGCCGTTGACGGTGATCCGCATGTTCTTCAACGGGCTTTGCAACAGTGTCTGGGTCGCCAGCACATGCTCGACCTCCGACGTGCCGATGCCGAAGGCGAGCGCGCCGAAGGCGCCGTGCGTCGAGGTGTGGCTGTCGCCGCAAACCACCGTGGTGCCGGGCAACGTGAAACCCTGCTCCGGCCCAATGATGTGGACGATACCCTGACGGACGTCGGTGACGTCGAACAACGGAACGCCGAATTCCTTGCAGTTTTTCTGCAAGGTCTCGATCTGGATCCGGCTCTCGTCGTCGCTGATGAAGCCGCCGCGCTCGGTGGTCGAAACGTTGTGATCGGGCACCGCCAGCGCCAGTTCCGGGCGGCGGACCTTGCGGCCGGTCATCCGGAGCCCCTCGAACGCCTGTGGGCTGGTGACTTCATGCACCAGGTGGCGGTCGATGTAGAGCAGACACGTTCCGTCATCCTGGACGTTGACCAAATGATTGGTCCAGATTTTGTCGAACAGCGTTTGCGGCTTGGCCATCGTTTCCATCCCTTTGGTATCCGCCGGGCAATCCCCGGTATTCCGCGGCCGCCCGACCTAGGCTCGGGCGGCGGCAGTTGGTTACTCGCTCGCCGCCGCCTTCGCGTCGATCTTGGCGTCGGCCTTGGCCACGGCTTGCGCTGCCTTGGCGTCGAGCGCGACGCGCTTGTCTTCCGCCGTCAGCTTGGCCGAATAACCATCGGTCTTCTCGGAGATCCGCGCCGACTTGCCCTGGCGGCCACGCAGATAATAGAGCTTGGCGCGACGGACGTCGCCACGGCGCACCACGTCGATCGAGGCGATGTTCGGCGAGTAGAGCGGGAATACCCGCTCGACGCCTTCGCCGTAGGAAATTTTCCGGACCGTGAAAGCCTCGTTGAGGCCGTGCCCGCCCCGGGCGATACAAACGCCTTCAAAGGCCTGGACGCGTTCGCGTGTGCCCTCGACAACCTTGACGTTGACGCGGACCGTGTCGCCCGGCGCGAATGCCGGCACGCCGCGCTCGGCGGCGAGTTTATCCATCTGTTCTTTGTTCAACTGTTCGATGACGTTCATGGCTTACTTCCTTCTTTGTCAATTGTTGCCGCGATCGAAGCGTTCCCACAAGTCCGGACGCCTTTCCCGCGTGATTTCCTTTGCCTGGTCCAGCCGCCAGGCGCGAACTTTGTCGTGATGACCGGAGAGCAAGACCTCCGGCACATCGCGGCCACGCCACTGGCGGGGCCGGGTGTAGTGCGGGTATTCCAAAAGCCCGCGTTCGAAACTTTCATCTTCCAGCGACGCCTCGGCGCCGATGACGCCCGGCAATAGCCTGACACAGGCATCCAAGAGTGCGATGGCCGCAGGCTCGCCGCCCGAGAGCACAAAATCGCCGAGACTGATCTCGTCACCCGGATGTTCGTCGAGCACCCGCTCGTCGATGCCCTCGAAGCGGCCGCAGAACGAGATCAGGCCTGGGCCGGCAGCAAGGGCGCGGACTTTCGCTTGATCGAGCGGCCGGCCGCGCGGCGTAAAATAAACCAACGGCAAGTCTGGATCGGCGGCACGCACCGTCTCGATGGCGCGGGACGCCACGTCTGGGCGCATCACCATGCCGGGTCCGCCACCGAACGGATGATCGTCGACGCTCGCGTGTTTGTCCAAGGCGAACGAGCGGACATCGGTGGCGACAAGCGACCACAGGCCACGCCCGAGAGCTTGTCCGACCAAGGACAGGCCAAGCGGCCCCGGAAACATCTCCGGGAAGATGGTCAGCACGCGTGCGCGCCACATCTGATTTGCCTCGCTCTCGTTCACTTTCGTCAGTCCTCGTTCTCTCGATCCTGTCCTTGGTCCGGTTCCGCCGGCTCTAAAAGCCCCGGCGGCACCTGGATCGTCAGCTTACCGCCCGCCATATCGATCTCCGGCACCACCACCCGCGTGAACGGAACCATGACGCCCCGGCCGACCGGGCCCGTGATCTCGATGATCGTGCCGGCCCCAAAATCGAAGGCTCCGGTCACGGTCCCGAGAAACTCCCCCTCTGGCGTGCTCGCTTGCAGTCCCTTGAGGTCCGAGAGATAGAATTCGTCCTCGTCCGGTTCCGGGAGCATGTCGCTCGCCACGTAGAGTTCGGTCCCTTTCAGCGCTTCCGCCGCCGTCCGGTCTTCGACCCCGTCCAGTCTCGCCAACACCACTCCGCCAGTCGTGCCCGTGACCTTGAGATCGAAATTCCGCGTGCCGGTTTCGTCGGCCAGCGGGCCATAGGCGTCGATGTCCCGGGGATCGTCGGTGAAGCTTTTGATCCGAAGCTCCCCCTTGACCCCGCGCGTCCCGACAATCACGCCGAGACAGACCCGTCCCTGGTCCCTGATCGCCATCACCGGCTTACTGGTGTCAGCCTTCTCCCTTCGTTTCCTCGGCCGGCGCTTCCGTGGCCGGTGTTTCCTCGGCCGGCGCCTCGGCTGGCGCTTCCGGCGCCGGTGCCGCCGCGGCCTGAGCCGCCGCTGCCGTCGCTGCCGTCGCCTTTTCCGCCGCTTCGCGGGCGCGTTCCTGTGCCTTGGCCTTCGGCAGGTGCTTCTTCGATTGCTCCGGCACCGCCAGACGCTCGCCGATGCCGCGGGCGACAAGGAATTTGGCGACGCGCTCGGATGGCTGAGCGCCGCAGCCGATCCAATACTTGATCCGCTCGTCGTTCATGTTCAGGCGATCGGGATGATCCTTGGCGACCATCGGATTATACGACCCCAACCGTTCGATAAAGCGGCCATCGCGCGGGCTGCGCGAATCGGCGACAACGATGCGGTAATACGGGCGTTTCTTGGCCCCGCCCCGGGACAGTCTGA
>JAQBZY010000319.1 GCA_027620395.1 Pseudomonadota bacterium | reverse complement strand
TGGATGATTTCACTATAGAATGGCTTCATGATGTATTCGTTGGCCCCGGATTGAATAGCTTCCTGAATATGCTTGATGTCATTCTCGGTGGTGCAAAACACCACCACCGGAGCGGTCCCGCCCGGTGCCGCGCGCAACGCCCGAAGAAACTCAATGCCGTTCATGACCGGCATATTCCAGTCGAGCAGAATGGCCTCGGGCATGCGTTTTAGGCAGGCATCAAGCGCCTCCTTTCCGTCAGCCGCCTCTTCGGTCTCGAAATCAAGTTCCTGGAGAATTTTCCGCGCAACCATTCGGATCACTTTGGAATCGTCGACGATCAGGCATCTCTTCATATTTCGATTTCCTTACTGAAACTTTGCGACCATCCTGACAATATGCCGCTTGTTTGCAAATTTGTCGATGTACGACGAAGCATGGAAGAGCGTTCAAAATTATCTTCTCGACGCCATCGATACCGTTTCAGCGAGGCTCGTCACCAAAGCATCCCGGTCATTCTTTGCAATGTAGTCGTCGAACCCGGCCGCGCGGCCTTTCTCGATGGCATCGCCGCCCAAATGTCCCGACAGAGCGATCATGGGAACATTTTTCCACCGCACATCGCCGCGAATCGCCTCGGCCAATTGATAGCCATTAATTTCCGGCATCTCGATATCACTGATGATGACGTCAAACATCGCGCCTTTGTCCCGGAATGCAAGGGCGGCTTGACCGGAATCGACTGCCGTCACCCGCCAACCGGAGATCGACAATAGCGGCGACAACAAATTGCGGAAGAACGGACTGTCATCGATTAGCAAAGCCCGCCGATCCACCCGCTCTTTGACTTTTCCGGACACCATTATGTCCCCAAACCAGTCGTCATACGCCTGGGTCAGGAAGTATGCCGCATCGACGATGTCGGTTGCCTTGCCGGCGACAAGGGCACTGCCGATAATACCAGGCACATTGGCCGCGATTTCAATTTTTAAGCGGTCTTCGACGATGTCGACGATTTCATCGACAACCAACCCCATCGACCGGTCGCGGTCGGTAAAGACCAAAATCGGCTGATGTCCGATATCGCGGAATTTAAAAGCCGGATCGAATGGAATCAACGGCATCAGTTGACCACGGTATTGAACCATCCGCTGGCCATGGGTGGTTTCGATCCGTTTGAATTCAACCTCTTCGAGGCGCGCAATGAGCGCGAGCGGGATTGCCCTCGGCTCCGCGCCGCCAGCCTTGAATATGAGGAGCGGCGTTTTCTCGTCATCGCCATACGCATGCGAGCTGTCTTTATCGGCAGACACTTCCTCGCCAACCATTTGGCCGGCCGCCGACGCAATTCCGTTTGGATCGAGAATCATAATGACACTGCCATCGCCGAGGATCGTATTGCCGGAATAGAACGGAATGTTTCTAAGCAACGGCGACACAGGTTTTACGACGATTTCCTCTGTATCAAAGACCTTGTCGACGATGATCCCGAAGGTGTTGTTGCCGATCTGCGTCACAACGATGAAATTGTCCTTATCGATATCAATCGCTTCGCCACCCAGCGCGAGCAAGTTACGCAATGGGATCAGCGGCAACAACCGGTCGCGAAGCCGCATCACCGGCGAGTCGCTGATCATTTCAATCTTGGCCTCGCTCTTCGACGACGCGCGGACTAATTCAAGAACACTGATCTGCGGAATTGCGAAGCGTTCATCGGCACAAGCGACGATCAGCGCAGAGACGATGGCCAACGTCAGCGGTATCTTGATGGTAAAGACCGTTCCCTTACCTTCCACCGACTTTAACTCGATCGTTCCGCCGATCTTTTCGATATTGGTCCGAACCACGTCCATGCCGACACCACGGCCAGACACGCTGGTTACTTTCTCGGCGGTCGAGAACCCGGCCTTGAAGATAAACTGCTGGATCTGCTGATCCGTCATGTTGTCCAGTTCAGTTTCCGTGACGAGGCCGTTGCCGATGCATTTGTCGCGTATCCGCTGCATGTTGAGGCCGCGGCCATCATCGGTGATTTGAATGATGATATGGCCGCCCTCGTGATAGGCATTCAGCAAGATCGTTCCTGTCTCCGGCTTACCGGCGGCCTCGCGGGCCGCAACGCCTTCAAGACCATGGTCGGCGGAATTACGGACCATATGCGTAAGCGGGTCCTTGATCAGTTCCAAAACCTGTCGGTCGAGTTCGGTTTCCGCGCCCTTCATCACCAACTCGATCTTTTTACCGACTTCAATCGAGAGATCGCGGACGATCCGCGGCAGCTTCGCCCAAGCGTTGCCGATCGGCTGCATCCGCGTCTTCATGACGCCTTCCTGTAGATCCGACGTAATGTGGCTGAGGCGTTGCAGGGGCACGGTGAATTCGTGATCCTCGAGCCCGCGGACCATCTGCAGCAGGGCATTACGGGTCAACACCAACTCGCTGACCAGGGTCATTAAATTTTCGAGCACATCGACATTGACGCGAATGCTCGATAGCGCGATCGACGCTTCCTTTGATTCCGTGGCCGCTGGCGTTTCAGCCCGCTTTACCGGCGGCGACGCCTTGGCCACCGGGGGTGCAGCGTCGCTCTGGGGCGCCTTCGCCGCCTCGGCCACCTTTTCCGCCGCCAACTCGGCGGCAAGCTCGGTTTCCGTGGCGGCCCGCTTGCCGGCCGCCAAGGCGGCATCAACCTCGGCCAAAAGATCGGCCGCCACCGGGGCGCCGAATTGATTGGTCGGCGCCGCTCCACCGGCCGGCGCGGACGTCGGAGCCTCAGCAGCTTTTTGGGCAGGCGCCGCTGCCGCCACGGCCGCGGTGCGGCCTTCGGCCATGGCGTCCAGTGCCGCCTTGATCGCGCTATCATCGCCAGCTGGTTCTTCGCCAGACGATTCCAGAGCGTCCAGTAATTCCCTAATCCGATCGATGCAGCTCAAGATCAACGTCACCGCTTCCGGTGTCACCATGAGGGTGCCGTCGCGGAATTTTCCAAGCACGTTTTCGCCTGAATGCGCCACAGACTCCAACCGCGGCAGACCAAGGAAACCGCAGGTCCCTTTGATGGTATGGACTAGTCGAAAAATGTTGGAGAGGATGTTCTTGTCGTTCGGATTCTTTTCGAACTCGACAAGCTGAACGTCGATTACGGCGATGCTTTCCGACGTTTCCGTCAGAAATTCACTCAGTAGGTCGTCCATGGTCATCTCCTAAGATTTCAGGCACGGCAAGTGGGCCATTTTGCCCGCCGAGGTTCTAAATAGGATAGTGTCTGAACCGCCCTGAGAGAAGCTATTTCGACCTATTACCTAGAAGGTTCAGCACCTT
>JAQBZY010000318.1 GCA_027620395.1 Pseudomonadota bacterium | reverse complement strand
CCCATGCATGGGGAGAGGCTAGGTCTGTTCCCGCGAAGGCGGGGATGACGAAGGGGGTGATTCCGATGGCGCCGTGCATCCCGAGCCGCTTGCGCGGGAATGACGGAGAGGTAATAGTCCGCAAAACGACGACGCGGAGAAGAGCCATGAAAATCGGCATCATCGGATGCGCCGGCCGGATGGGCCGGATGCTGGTCAAGGCAGTCATGGAAACGCCGGGCGCCAAGCTCGCCGGCGGCACCGAGGCGACGGGCTCGAGCGCCCTCGGCGCCGACCCCGCCGTGCTTGCCGGCCTAGCGCCGTCCGGCCTCGTCATCGGGGGCGATCCGTCGGCGCTGTTCAAGGCTTCGGACGTGGTCATCGATTTCACCGCCCCCGCCGTTACGGTCGCCAACGCCAAGTTGGCGGCGAAACTGAAGACTCGGCTGGTCATCGGCACCACCGGCTTGGATGCGCGCCAACAAAAGGAAGTCGCCAAGGCGGCCAAGACGGTGGCCATCGTGCAGGCGGCGAATTATTCCTTGGGCGTCAATTTATTGCTCGGCCTGACCGAGCAGGCGGCGGCGGTGCTCGGGGCAGACTACGACATCGAAATCGTCGAGATGCATCACCGCCATAAAGTCGACGCGCCGAGCGGCACTGCCCTGGCGTTGGGGCAAGCAGCCGCCACGGGCAGGAGTGTCGATTTGGCCAAGGTCTCGCAGCGCGTCCGCGACGGTTATACGGGGCCACGCCGCATTGGCGACATCGGCTTCGCAACGCTCCGGGGCGGCATGGTTCCAGGCGAGCATTCGGTGATCTTCGCCGCCGACGGCGAACGGGTCGAGCTCACGCACAAGGCCGCCGACCGTTCGGGCTTCGCCATGGGTGCGGTCAGGGCCGCGCTCTGGAACAAGGGCCGTATGCCCGGCCTTTACGGCATGCGGGACGTGCTCGGCTTTTCCACGAAATAATCGTCACCCCGGGGCTCGTCCCGGGGTCCGCTCTCAATTCATGGCTCTCAGTGGTGGTGGATTCCAAAACACGTCCGGAATGACGCAATATTCAACCCACCACCGCCGGCAGCGCTATCTTTGCGATCTCGGACTTCAGATCGGCGGCCAGCCGGGCCCGTTCATCGGGCGTCAGGAAAGTACCAATGGCGACCGTCCGGCCGTGCGAGCCGACGGTCAATCTTTGCAGCGGGCCGTCCAAGCGAATTTGCAGCCAGCGCGATTGAAATTTCCATTGCCGGCGCCGGCCCCAGGGGTCAACCCGGCTCAAGCGGAATTCATCGTCGGTAATCGCGATGGCGTCGAACGTCCTGCCGATCTTGTGATTGAAGCGGAGCGCGAACAACAGCGCGATCACCTCGATGCCCATGAATCCGAACACCGGCCACGCCCCGACGGCCGTGAAAATCAACGCCGTCGGCAAGAACAGACACAGCACCAAAATACTCAATATCTTGACGGCGCGGCGGCTCGAACTCCGCTGTGGGCGGAGCACCGCTGAGTAGCGGATGGGGTCGTCGAGCGGGTTCTCGTCGGTCATCGCAAATTCCCGGTTTCCTGTCCGCATTATATGCGGGATAACGAGGCCATGAAAAAGTCCGATGTCGAAGAGTTCTATCATAGGCTCAGCGCCGCCAATCCGGCGCCGAAGGGCGAGCTCAACTGGACCAATCCGTATACACTATTGGTCGCCGTCGCGTTGTCGGCGCAGGCGACCGATGTCGGCGTCAACAAGGCGACCGGGCCGCTATTCAAGAAAGTGAAATCGCCAAAGGACATGTTGAAGCTGGGGCTTGGCGGCCTCAAGGAGCACATCAAGACAATCGGCCTTTATAACACCAAGGCCAAGAACGTGATCGAATCGAGCCGGCTGTTGATCGAGCGGCACGGCGGTCAGGTGCCGGACGATCAAGAAGCCTTGGAAGCGCTGCCCGGCGTCGGTCGGAAGACCGCCAACGTGGTCCGCAACATTGCCTTTGGCGCTTCGACCATCGCCGTCGACACGCATATCTTTCGGATCGGCAACCGTACCGGATTGGCGCCGGGAAAGACGCCGCTCGAGGTCGAGAAGGGCTTGTTGAAGGTAACGCCGGAAAAATATCTCCGCCACGCGCACCACTGGTTGATCCTGCTCGGTCGCTATGTTTGCAAGGCGAGAAAGCCCGATTGCCCGGTTTGCCCGGTCAACGATCTTTGCCGCTTCAAGGGCAAGACGATCTTATCAATTGATGGCGGCGGCGCCGATGCAGCGTTCGATATCGTAGGTGCCGGTGCCGGACCGGGCGTCCAGATGATGCACCGTTCGGACCCCGTCCTTGGGGTAAAGAAACGCCAGCAGCACGCACCCGCCGGCCCGGTATTGCCAGATCTCGGTATCGAGATCGCGCCGGACCAGCGCCGCGGCGCCGAAGGCGCGGCGGAGCGCGTCGCCATCCATGCCGATGACGTCGGCGGCGGTCAACTGCCGAAGCCCCGCCGCCGGCGGTTCTGGAACCCGCGATGTTGCGGCCGCGGCGGACCCTGAACTATCCGCTGGCGCGTCGCTCGAGGGTGGCAGGCTGGCCGCCCCCGGAGGCGTGCCGGTGCAGGCGCTGAGTACCAACAACGCGCCGGCGACGGCGGCAAACCGAAACTTAATTGGACGCTCTTCAGCGGGCATCGGTGGAATCGGCTCAGCCGTTCTCGTCGCCGTCCGGGGTTTCCGGCAGCAGCGTTTGCATGTCGCCGGATATTTCGCCGCCGGATTCGATGACGATCCGGCCATAGCGGACAGAACCGTGGACGCGGCCGCTGGAGCGCACGATCAGCCGCTCGCGGGCGATCAAATCGCCCTCAAAACGGCCGCTGACATCGGCTTCGTCGACCTCGGCCCGGCCTTTGAAGAAGCCGGTCGGCGAAATTTCGAGAATGCGCGCGCCGGGCAGTGTCACTTCGACGTGGCCCTCGACGACCAATTTGTCGCAGGCGGTAATTTCACCGTTGAGGCGGATATCGCGGCCGACGATCAAACCCCTGCCTTCGGCCTCGTTCGAGCGCGGGCGGTCGATGCGCCGGTTGGCGACGCCCGGAATTTCGGGGGGCCGGCGCTGGAACTCGGGATGATGGCTGGCCGGCGTCGGCGGTTTGGCGGCGGCGTGCGAGCCCTTGCGGGAAAACGGTTTCAAGGGCGGCGCGACGCCATGGTCTTCCACAGCCCCAGGCGTTGCTGAGCCGGTGGTCGGCTTTTCGGCGCCAGCCTTGTCGTCGTCGTCATTTTTTCGTCCGAACATGCCCGCGTTCTCCCAATCTGCCGGCGCCCGCAGCGCCAG
>JAQBZY010000317.1 GCA_027620395.1 Pseudomonadota bacterium | reverse complement strand
CGCCAGTAAACTTGCGGTGAGGCGGCCCGTCGAAAGCCGTTGGGCGTGTGCGGTTACTTCTCGTTGCGGACCGGGTTCGACAGGATGCCGATCTTCTCGATCTCGATTTCGCACTTGTCGCCGTGCTTGAGATAGATCGGCGGCTTGCGCACGAAGCCGACGCCGGCGGGCGTGCCCGTGAGGATGATGTCGCCGGGCAACAGCGTGAAGCAGCGCGCCGCTTCGTAGATCAGCGTCTTGGTGTCGAAGATCATTTCGTTGGTGTTGGAATCCTGCAGCACCTTGCCGTTTACGCGGCACTGGATACCGAGACCCTTGCCGCCGGCCGGCAGCTCGTCGGCGGTGACGAACTCGGGGCCGATCGAGCCGGTCTGGTCGAAGTTTTTGCCCTGGGTCCAGGTTGTCGATTTCATTTGGAAATCGCGGATCGATCCTTCGTTGGCGATCGAGTAGCCGGCGACGTAGTTGAGCGCCTCGGACTTCTTGATGTTGCGCGCCTTCTTGCCGATGACGGCGACCATTTCGGCCTCGTAATCGAAATGCTTCGACACCTTGGGCCGGATCAACGGCTGGTTGTGGCCGACGAACGAGGTCGGGAACCGGACGAACATGACCGGATAGGACGGCACCTTGAGATTGGCTTCGGCGGCATGGTCCTTGTAGTTGAGACCGATGCAGAGAATTTTCTGCGGATCGGGAATCAGCGGCAGGTAGCTGACCCGTCCCTTGACGATGGCCTTGGGCGGCGCCTTCTTGGCGGCCCGGACGGCCTTGTTCATGGCGCCCTTGCCCAGGATGATAAGCTGCTTGAGTTCGGTCGGCAGGCTTTTGTCGACGACCGAAAGATCGACGAGACCGGCATCCGTCCTGACGCCGAGTCGCGCCTGTCCGTCCTTTTTGAATGCGACGAAACGCATGAGAGGCTCCCCTGTAGGAAATGTTCTGGTGAATCGGCAGCGACCCTAACCGATCTTCGCAACGGTTCAAGTGGATTTCCGCGCTTTGTGCCGGACGCGGCTGTATGGCGGGCGTGTATAGCGCACGCCATTTCGTGTAAGAAACCGCATGACTTCCGACAGCAATACTGAAAATCCCGGCGACGACGCCGCAGCCGACAATGCCGGCTACGGCGATCTCTGGGCGCGGCCCGGTTTTCTCATCCGCCGTCTCCACCAGCTCCACGTCTCGATCTTTATCGAGGAGTGCAAAGCCTTCGACGTCACCCCGGTGCAGTACGCGGTGCTCAGCGTGCTCTATCGCGGCACGGCGCTCGACCAGGTATCGGTCGCCGCCGAGGTCGGCATCGACCGCAACAATGCCGCCGACGTGCTGCGCCGGCTGGACCGGCGCGGTTTCGTCGAACGCGTCGCGAGCGACCGCGACCGCCGCGCCAAGCTGAACCGCATCACCGATGCCGGACGGCGTTTCGTCGAGGACGCCCACGAAGCGATGGAGGCCGCGCAGGACCGTTTCACCGGCGCGCTGTCGGCACGCGACCGGGCGAGGCTGATGGAACTGCTGCAGCGCGTGATGATGGACATCAACGATGCCGGCCGCGCGCCGCTCAATACCGGCGACGGGCACGGATAGCAGACATAAAAAGGGCGGGCCCGGAGGCCCGCCCTGATCGTTTCGCGCGGAGACTGCGGCTATTCGGCCGCGATCTTCGGCGCATCCTTCTCGATGGTTTCCATGTTGTTCCGCCGGGTGCCGAACTTGTCGGGGCCTTCGTAAATTTCGGCGGGCAGTTTGAAATAGCCCTCGGCATAATGCACGTCGGTCGTCGGTCCCATCGAAATCGAATCGAACGGGCAGACATCCATGCACAGCTCGCAGCCGATGCACTTGTCGTTATGCACGTCGATCTTGCCGGCCGGGTTCTGCGACAGCGCCTCGTAGAAGCACATCTGGACGCAGACGTTGCAGGTCGGGTTCTGGCAGGTCTGCTCGTTGACGTTGGCATGCACCCGCGACTTGGCGAACTGGTCGGAATAATCCTTCACCGAAGCGTTGCTGGCGATGCCCCGCATCGACGCGATGTCGGCGTAGCCATGCTCGTCCATGAACCGGTCGAGGCCCTTGATGATGTTGGGCAGCCACTTCATGCCCTTGATCATGAGGATCGAGCCGACCTCGACCACGTCGGCGCCGGTCATCAGGAATTCGACCACGTCGCGATGGTCGAACACGCCGTTCGAACCGGCGATCGGAATGCCGACCTCGCGATAGATATTGTGCACGTAGCGCAGCGTCAGCGGCTTGGTCCAGGTGCCGCCGATGCCGGCCGGCCCGCCGAGCCGCGGCTCGCCGGTCTCGATGTCGACCGCGAAGCCGGTATAGCGGTTGGTCGCGGTGACCGCCGCCGCGCCGGCTTCCTTGACCGCCTTGGAGACGGCGACAGGCTGCGACTGGTCGGGGGTCAGCTTCACCATGACCGGGATGTCGACCGCCTCGCACACCTGCTTGGTGACCTCGTAGGCGACATCGGGGTTCTGGCCGATCATCGAACCGCCGTGCACCCCGGGCATCATCGCCGGATGCGGGCAGCCGAAATTGAGCTCGACCATCGGCAGACCGCAATCCTCGATGGTGCGGCAGATATCCTTCCAGCCGTCCACGTCCTTGGCGCCGGCGCTGCCGATCAGATGCGCGCCGCGCTCCGCCGCGTAGGCCTGAAGCTCCTTCAGATGGGGGATCCAGTCCTTGTAGTAGGTGCTGGAATAGCCCGAGCGGCTGTAGAACTTGAAATCGCGCGGCACCTTGCCCTTAATGATGTCGCCGCGGTCGTTCATGATGCAGTATTTCGAATTCATCGTGAGGACGGCCATGTCGTCGATGTCCGTCAGCGTCTTGATGATTGCGCCCGCGGCGCCGTAATCGAACGCCTGCTTCATCAGATCCGGGCTGTTGGTCGTCTCGAGCGAGGCGATCACCACCGGGTTCTTGAAGGGTACGCCACAGAAGTCTGTCTTGAGGTCTGCCATGTTTCCGTCTCCTCTGTCGAACGCGCGGACCGAAATCCGATTGCGTCCTGATTGTGCCGCGAATTTTGCCGATTGGCCAGAAAAATTACGCAGTATACTCCGTTAATTATATCTGTTCAGGCGGCGCTGTTCACCGCCGACGCTCGCAATTCCGCCGTTTTCGCCGCATCGACCGACCGTCCGTCGGCCGACAACGCGACGCCGTAGACCTCGCGCACGGTCTCGTCGGAGATCAGCCCGTCGCGCCGGTCGCGCAGCACGCGCGCCGGATCGCGGCGCCTCGGATCGCCGAACCCGCCGCCGCCGGGCGAGCTGGTGA
>JAQBZY010000316.1 GCA_027620395.1 Pseudomonadota bacterium | reverse complement strand
CGATGGCGCGCCAAAAATCGACTACAAGGACATCCGGCTGCTCGGACGTTATGTGTCCGAACGCGGCAAGATCGTGCCGAGCCGCATAACTGCGGTATCGGCGAAGAAGCAGCGGGAATTGGCACGCGCGATTAAGCGATCCCGATTCCTGGCGCTCCTTCCCTATGCATTGAAGTGACGTAACGGGTGGCGCGAAAGCGCCGCCTCGGCTGGGTGGCATTTGACATGCCGATGAATCCAATCATGGCGCTCGGCGCCGGCATCATTAGCGCGATCGCGGTGTTTTCCATCGCTTTCGGCACGGTGCTGGCGTTTCCGCTGTTCTATCTCGCACCGCTGCCACTCTATCTGGCCGGACTGGCGATGGGCGGCAAGGGTGTCATGTTCTCGGTTCTCGGCACCATCTGCACCTCGAGCGTGCTCGGTGGGGCAATTCTGGCAGCTCCCATCGCCATCGGCTATGGCGTGCCGTTGGCCATGACCTGCCGCCGCGCGCTCGAACATCGGACCAATCCGGACGGTACTCTGGCATGGCATCCCGTGGGCAGCATCGTCGCTGCCATGACGGCCTTCGGCGCCGGAATCCTTGCCCTTGGTGGCGCCTGGATGATGCTGCGTACCGGCGCCCCGACGCTCCAAGAATCGGTCGCGTCGTTTCTGTCGAATGCGTTGGCCGCCATGGCCGAGCGGATGCCGGTCGATACCCGGCACGGCATGGCCCAGGAATTGGCCCGCTATTTCCCGGGCATGGCTGCGGCAAGTTGGATCGTCATGCATTTCGCCAATGCGTCGATCGGCCAGAGCATCCTGATCCGCGCCGGCCGCAACGTCCGTCCGACCGATACGTATTCGAATATCGATTTGCCGGACTGGATGTCGTGGCTGTTGGTCGGGGGCGCTATCATCGCGCTCGCCGGTCCCGGCGATCTTGCCTACGTCGGGCATAATCTGGTGATCGTGCTGTTGGTGCCGTTTTTCATGCTAGGGCTCGCGGTCGTGCATTTGCAGGTGCGGCGGCGTGGTCTTGGAATGCCGGTTCTTGTCGTATTTTATCTGTTTTTGGTGGTGTTCGGTTGGGCCGCTTTTGCGGTCGCCGGCATCGGTATCATTGAACAATGGGTCGGCATTCGGGGTCGTTTCCCGGCCGGCCAAGACCAGGAGTAAGAGTGATGGACGTCATTCTGTTAGAACGTATAGAAAAGCTCGGTCAGATGGGTGATGTCGTCACCGTCAAACCCGGCTACGCCCGCAACTATCTCTTGCCGCGCGGTAAGGCGCTTAGGGCGACCGACGGCAATCGGCAGCAATTCGAAACGCAGCGTGTGCAACTCGAAGCCGAGAACCTGAAGCGCCGCGAGGAAGCCGAAGCGGTGGCCAAGAAAATGACCGGCATGACCGTCATGCTGATCCGTCAGGCCGGGGAAGCGGGGCAGCTCTACGGCTCGGTCAGCGCGCGCGACATCGCCGAAGCGGTGACCAAAGCCGGCGTCAGCATCAAGCGCGCCCAGGTGGTCCTCGACAATCCGATCAAGTCGATCGGCTTGCACGATATCCGGATCGAACTGCATGGCGAGGTCATCGTCACTGTCCGTGCCAACGTCGCCCGCTCGCCGGAAGAAGCGGACGTGCAATTGCAGACCGGCGGCGCCGTGCTGTCGTTGGCGCAGCAGGAGGAAGCGGAGGCGCAAGCCGCTCAGAATGCCCTGGTCGAGCAGGCAAATACCATGTTCGACGAAGAGGCTGCCGCAATACCGCAAGAAGAACCCGAGGCCGAAAAAGCCGAATAATCCGGCCTGGCCATTTACAGAGTGTTCAAGGGGCGCCCGATGGGCGCCCCTTCGCTTTGGATGGCAATTGTCCGTCGCCGATACGTCTGAAAGAGCTGCCGTCTGAATCAGCGGATAAATGTCAACGCCGTTTTTATTTAGTTTTGCACGATATCCACATCTATCCACAACGCACGCCGGGCCGTCTTTTGATAGGGTCCGCTCCGCATGACACCACCCACCGCAAAAGAGTCTGAGAATTTCGATGCTGGCGCATCCGGAGCAGACGGCTTTGGAACCCTCGACGCGCCGGCGTTCCGCACGCTGCCTCGCAACATTGGTGCCGAGCGAGGGCTGTTGGGGGCGATCTTCGTCAATAACGCCGCCTATGAACAAGTATCCGAATTCCTCCAGGCGCAGCACTTCGCGCTGACGGCGCATGCGCGCATCTACCAGGCGATGGAGAAACTGATCGAGCGCGGCCAGATCGCCGATCCGACGACACTGCGGCCGTATTTCGAGGCCGATGAATCGCTGGAAGACATTGGCGGCGCGCAATACCTGGCGCATCTGGCGGCGTCGGCCATCAACGTCATCAACGCCCGCGAATACGGCCGCATCATTTACGACATGCACCTGAAGCGGGAGTTGATCTTGCTCGGTGAAGACGTCGTCAACGGCGCTTATGACGCCGACATCGACGACGAAGCGATGCGCCAGATCGAGAAGGCCGAACAACGGCTTTACGATCTCGCCACCACCGGCAACTTCGACGGCGGTTTCCGTCCGTTCAAGGACGCGGTGATCGAGGCGATCCGGGTTGCCGATGCGGCGCACAGCCGCCAGGGCGGCCTGGCCGGGGTCGGCACCGAATTAACTGATTTGGACAAGCTCCTGGGTGGCCTGCACCGGTCCGATCTGGTGATCCTGGCCGGCCGCCCGGCCATGGGAAAGACCGCCTTGGCCACCAACATCGCCTACAACGCGGCCAAGAATTTCCTGGATAGCCACGGCAACGAAGGTGCCGTGGTCGGTTTCTTCTCGCTGGAGATGTCGGTCGAACAGTTGGCGGCGCGTATTCTTTCCGAACAATCGAATATTTCGTCGGACCGGATGCGTAAGGGTGAGTTGACCAACGACGAGTTCTCGGTGTTGGCGCAAGCCGCCAAGACCTTGCACCAAGTGCCGATCTTCATCGATGACACGCCGGCGTTGACGGTCAGCGCCCTGCGCACCCGGGCCCGGCGCTTGAAGCGGCAGCATAATCTTGGAATGATCGTGATCGATTATTTGCAGCTTATTTCCGGCAGTCTGACGTCTCGAAACGACGGCCGGGTGCAGGAAGTCTCGGAGATCACGCGTGGCTTGAAGACGTTGGCCAAGGAGCTCGACGTTCCGGTGTTGGCGCTCTCTCAGTTGTCGCGTCAGGTGGAACAACGTGAAGACAAGCGCCCACAGCTTGCCGATCTTCGTGAGTCCGGCTCGATCGAGCAGGACGCCGATGTCGTCATGTTCATCTACCGCGATGAATACTACCTTGAG
>JAQBZY010000315.1 GCA_027620395.1 Pseudomonadota bacterium | reverse complement strand
CATCGGCATGGTGTTCGCCGGCATCGCCAGCTTCCTTTGGATCGCCACCTCGTTTTATGCCTTCGGCTACATGCGCGGCCATCACGAAATAAATCAGACCCGATTTTTCTTCTGCTTCGCCGTCGCCATCATGTCGTCAATCGGGATCGCGTTTTCGGGGAACATGCTGACGCTGTTCATTTTCTACGAAATGCTGACGATTTCGACATTTCCCCTGGTCACCCATTCCGGCACCGACGAGGCGCGGCGGGCGGGGCGGGTTTATCTCGGTATATTGTTGTCGACATCGATCATGTTCCTGCTGTTTGCCACGGTCTGGACTTATGCCGAGGCCGGCACGCTCGATTTCCGCCCTGGCGGTATTCTCGGCAAATCGGCGCCGGGCATCGTCGCGGTGCTGTTCGGGCTCTACATTTACGGTGTCGGCAAGGCGGCGTTGATGCCGTTCCACCGCTGGCTACCGGCGGCCATGGTGGCGCCGACGCCGGTCAGCGCCCTGCTGCATGCGGTCGCGGTGGTCAAGGCCGGCGTCTTCACGGTGGTCAAGATCACCGTCTATATCTTCGGCTTCGAGACCTTGCAGCAAACCGGCGCTAGCACCTGGCTCGCCTATGTCGCCGGTGCGACGATCCTGATCGCGTCGCTGGTCGCCATGCAGAAGGACAACTTGAAGGCCCGGTTGGCCTATTCGACGGTCAGCCAACTCAGCTACGTGGTGCTGGGTGCCATGCTGGCGACGGGGACCGGCGCCTTGGGTGCGACCATGCACATCGCGATGCACGCATTTGGCAAGATCACGCTGTTTTTCTGCGCCGGCGCCATCATCGTCTTCGCGCACAAGACCGAGATCAGCGACATGAAGGGCTTGGGCCGGACAATGCCAGTAACGTTCTTCTGCTTTTTCCTTGGCTCGCTGTCGATCATCGGCCTGCCGCCGTTCGGCGGCATGTGGTCGAAATGGTATCTGGCGCTGCCCGCCGCCGAAACCGAGCAAGCTGTTTTCATTGCCGTGCTGATGATCTCGTCGCTGTTGAACGTCGCCTATTTGCTGCCGGTCGTTTTGCATGGATTCTTTGGCAAGGCGAACGAAAATGAGCACCAGCATGGCCATCTACATGATCATCAGCTGGATCACGAGCATGGCAAATCCGAACCCAATCCCCTGCTCCGTCCGTTGAGCTTCGGACAGAGCGGCGTCGCCGATGCACCGATCCTCTGCTTGGCGCCAATCGTACTCACGGCGGCCGGGTGCATCGTCCTTTTCTTCTACGCGGATGTCGTCCGCGCCTTCATTCTGCCGGCGGTGGGAGGCTAGATATGAGCGAACACCATACCGAAGATACCCGAAAATACTGGCTCGACGAAAAACGCAACGTCATGAAGCTGGTTTATGGGCTGGCCGTGATTTGCGGTCTTTCCATCGTCGCCGAATTTTTCGTGCACCGGCACATCGATCATCCTTGGGAAGTGCTGTTCGGCTTCTATGGCGTCTATGGCTTCGGCGCCTGTGTGATCTTGGTTTTGCTGGCCAAGGAATTGCGCAAGCTGATTATGCGCAAGGAAGACTACTACGATGAATAGCCTAGCGCCCTTCGTGATATTCTATTTAGGCGCCCTAGCCGCGCTAGTTCTGCGCGGGCCGGTCCGGATTGCCGTCATGCTGGCGGTGCCGTTGATCGGCGCCGCCAATCTGATGCACATCGGAGGCGGATTCTCGACTGAGTTTCTCGGTTACACCTTTACCCCCGTCCATGTCGATAAACTGAGCCTGATATTCGGCTATTTGTTCCATTTGGCGACGTTCCTGGGTGTCATCTACAATCTTCACGAAAAGGACACCCTGCAACACGTCGCCGCCTTGGTCTACGCCGGTAGCGCGCTCGGCGCCGTCTTCGCCGGCGATCTAGTGACGCTGTTCGTTTTCTGGGAGTTGCTGGCAGTCTCGTCGGTGTTCCTGATCCTGGCCAGGCGTACTGCGCGGGCCGACCGGGCCGGGATGCGCTATCTGATCATCAATATTCTGTCCGGCGTGATTTTACTTTCGGGCGTTATTCTCAGGGCTGCCGAGACCGGTTCCATTGCGTTTGAGTACTTGGGCACCGGCAGCCTTGCCAATAACCTGATCTTCATCGCCATCGGCATCAAATGCTGCTTCCCGGCGCTGCATACTTGGTTGACCGACGCCTACCCGGAAGCGACGCCGGGCGGCACCGTGTTTTTGTCGGCTTTCTCCACCAAGGTCGCCATCTATGCCCTCGCCCGCGGCTTCCCAGGTACCGAGGAGCTTATCTACGTTGGCGCCACCATGGCCATGTTCCCGATATTCTTCGCGGTGATCGAGAACGATCTCCGTCGCGTTCTGGCCTATAGTCTAATCAACCAGGTCGGATTCATGGTCGTCGGCATTGGCCTTGGTACCGATCTCGGCATTAACGGCGCCGTCGCGCACGCCTTCAACGACGTGGTGTTCAAGGGGCTCTTGTTCATGAGCATGGGCGCGGTGCTGTACCGTACCGGCAAGATGAACGGTTCCGATCTCGGCGGCCTGTACAAATCGATGCCGCTGACAGCAACATTCTGCATCGTTGGCGCGGCGTCGATTTCCGCGGTTCCGCTATTTTCCGGCTTCGTATCGAAATCCATGGTCATGGTCTCGGCGCTCGAGGAAGGCCACACCTACGTCTGGCTGATGCTGCTATTCGCGTCGGCCGGCGTCTTCCATCACGCCGGCATCAAGATTCCGTTCTTCGCCTTCTTCGCGCACGATAGCGGCATCCGCTGCAAGGAAGCGCCATGGAACATGCTGCTGGCAATGTTCCTGGCCGCCGCGATCTGCATCTACAACGGATCCTTCCCCGATTTGTTGTATTCGATGCTGCCGATGCCGGTCGATTACGTTCCCTACACCACCCAACACGTGCTGACGCAAGTCCAGTTATTGTTGTTCTCGGCCCTGGCCTTTGTGATCTTGAAGTTAACGCATCTCTACCCGCCGGAACTGCCCTCGGTGAACATCGAGAGTGAGTGGGCCTACCGCCGCTTCTTACCGTGCGTAACACGTTATCTTGGCACGGCGATCGGAAAACTCGACCACATGATTCGAAGCGAAGCGATGCACGTGATCGGCGACATCATTGCCGTCATCCGCCGCCACCATGGCCCGGCCGGGCGAATGGCGGCGACGTTGGAAAGCGGCACCATGGTTCTGGTTGCGCTGACCGTGTTCCTAATGCTGCTTCTGGTATTTCTGATCTAGTCACCCGAATCTAAAGTTCGCCACATAATGTCTGATCGACGCGGTGGCAGAAGCGTTTCACCGAG
>JAQBZY010000314.1 GCA_027620395.1 Pseudomonadota bacterium | reverse complement strand
ATCACTTCGATGTCGCGGCCGGTCTTGCCGCCGCCCTCGTATTTTTCCGGAAAATAAATGATCGTCGGCGTGAACGAAACCTGCCAGCGCTGCGCCAGTTCGCGTTCTTCCATTTCCTTGCCGTCGAAGTCCGTGACCCGACGCGAGCCCCATAAGTTCAGTTGCAAGCAAAGGAAATTCTTGGCGATGTAGGACGAGGTTTCCGGATCGGTTAGATTGACCTCGTGCATCTCGCGGCAATACGGGCAGCCTTTTTGTTCCCAAAAGATGGCGAAGCGTTTGCCGGCCTGGGTGGCCTCCGCCAAATCGTCCTTGAGAACAAGGAAGCTCTGATGGAACCAAGGCTGTACATGCAGTCCGTCATCGCCGACGGTTGCGGCGGCCTCGGCATCGCGGGGCCGCAGTGCCGCCACGGCGATGCCGCCGCCAATAATGAGTCCGGTGGCGAATTCACGGCGCGTCAGAGACATGGTCGATCCCTCCGGTTATGGCGAGCTATTTTTACGTAAATTGCCCACTCAGCCTCTTAATATAGGGCTTTTGCCGCCAATTTAACAGCCGGCGGATAAAAACCGGTCATCGGACTTTACCCCTGCATTGCCGAATGCGTAAGCTTTCCGGGATGCGGTTAAAACATTTCATTTGGCCGAGAATCCAGGGCGGTGGCCGATGACGGCCCCGAAACGCGGCCAATCTCGTCGGTCCCAGTCGGCACCCAAGATTAGGGATGCCGAGGCCGCCGATATCGAGGCGCTGACCGAGCTTGAGGATCGGGTCTTTGCCGAGGACCGGATCACTCGGCAAGGATTCCGCCGGTTTCTCAGCAGTCCGACGGCAGAAACGGCGATTGTCGAGGTCGATGGCCGGTTTGCCGGCTATGCGCTGGTGATCTTCAGGAATAACACCTCTCTGGCCCGGCTCTACTCGATCGCTGTCATGGAGAATTTCCGTGGCGCCGCCGTCGGCAAGGCACTGCTCGAGTGGGCCGAGAAGATCACGCTCGGTCGCGGCGGGGCTGTGCTCCGGCTTGAGGTCCGATCCGACAATGCCGACGCCATCCGCCTGTATCGGCGCCAAGGCTACGAGGAATTCGACGTCTACCCCGATTATTACGAGGACCATTCCTCGGCGCTTCGAATGCAGAAATCGTTGATTCCGGAAACCGTCGTCGTGCCGTCCCGGGTCAGTTATTACAACCAGACCATGGATTTCACCTGTGGCGCGGCGGCGCTTTTGATGGCCATGCATGCCTTGGACCCGGCCGTCGCCATGAATCAAAATGCCGAATTGGCCATCTGGCGGGAAGCGACCACCGTTTTCATGACGTCTGGACACGGCGGTTGCGGACCGCATGGCTTGGCGCTTGCCGCGCGCGCCAGGGGATTTGCCGCCGAGGTCTACGTCAGCGACCCGGGTCCGCTGTTCGTCGCCGGCGTCAGGCAGGAAAAGAAGAAGGAGGTTCTCCGTCTGGTCCATGCCGACTTTTTGGCGCGGACCAAGGCCGCCGGTATTCCGGTGCGGACCGGGGTCTGTTCGCCGGCCATGCTGGAAGCCGCATTTGCCGCCGGCAAGTCGGCGATCGCGCTGATCAGTCAATATCGAATCCTCGGCGACAAGGCGCCGCACTGGGTCGCCATCGCCGGATTTGACGAGCGCTTCATATATGTCAGCGATCCGGATTTCGGCGAAGATGACGATCCCTATACCGGCACCGATTGCCTGAGCATTCCGATTACTCGGCGAGATTTCGAAATCATGTCCAAATACGGCAGCGCGCACCTGCAAGCGGTGGTCGTGCTCGGTCGCGGCAAGGGGCGGCGGTAACATCATGGCCACCAAGGAAAGAATTTTGGCCGTCCTCTCGGACCGCGCCGCCAAGACGTTCCCGGCCGAGGTCGCGCCCTATGTGATGAAGCCCAGGGAATATCTGACTCGCCCCGAACAATTCGCCGAGCGGCGGGTCCGGGTGATCAATCTGGCGTCCAATATTAGCTACATGGGGACCGGGTATTACGCGTCGCTCCTGGCCGGTGCGCGTGGGCATCGGGTCATCCCAACCATCAATCAGTTGACGACGCTCGACCGCAAACGGTTATGGCAACCCAGCGTCGGGGACATCGAGGCGCTATTGAACGCCGACCTCGACCGCGTTTCGCCGCAGCCGGTGAGCCCGTCCCGGGTTTTCATGACATTTGGCCGCACCGACGATCCAAGGTTCAAGCGGGTCGCGCGGGCACTGTTCGAACGCTTCCGCGTGCCGCTCCTGGTATTCACCATCGCCTTTCACAAAAAGAAGGGTTGGTGTTTCGACGATTTGGAACCGGTCAGCGCCCAGAACCTGGATGCGGCCGAGGAAAAGGCCTTCAAGGACGCCTTGGTCCGGTTCCTGAAAACCGATTGGCGGCCGCCGAAATTGCAGAAGAACGCCAAGTGGACGCTGGCGGTGCTGCACGACCCGACCGAGGAAATGCCGGCCTCCGACGATGTCGCATTGCGCCGCCTGAGCCGCGTCGGCAAGAGAATGAACGTCGACGTCAAGATCATCACCAAGGACGACTACAGCCGGCTTGGCGAATACGACGCGCTGTTCATCCGCGCGACCACCAACGTCGATCATCACACCTTCCGCTTCGCGACCCGGGCCGAGGGGCTCGGCATGCCGGTAATCTACGATCCGATGTCGATCCTCAGATGCACCAACAAGGTGTTCCTGGCCGAAGCGCTCAGGACACACCGGATACCGTCGCCGAAAACCATGGTGCTCGACCGCCGGACCCTTGCCGAGGCTCCGGGTACGTTGGGATTCCCGATGATCCTGAAAATTCCGGATGGCGCCTTCTCACGCGGCATCGTCAAGGTCACCAACGCCGCCGATCTGGACCGCGAAGCCGACATCCTCTTAAAGGAATCCGATTTGATCATCGCCCAGGAATTCCTGCCGACGACTTTCGATTGGCGCTTGGGTGTGCTGCATGGGCAGGCTCTGTACGCCTGCCAATACTTCATGACCCGGAACCACTGGCAGATTTACAAACACGTGGGTAACGGCAAAGTGAAATCGGGCGGCTTCAAGACCTTCGCCATCGCCGACGTTCCGGCCGATGTCGTCGATGTCGGGGTCAAGGCCGCCAACCTGATGGGCGACGGGCTATACGGCGTCGACCTCAAGCAGTCCGACAAGGGCGTGTTCGTGATTGAGGTCAACGACAATCCGAGCATCGACGGCGGCATCGAGGACGCACACCTCAAGGACAAATTATACGAACAGATCCTCGGCGAATTTCGCGCCCGTTTGGCGCTCTAAACGCGCCGGCGAGACGTCATTTGCCAG
>JAQBZY010000313.1 GCA_027620395.1 Pseudomonadota bacterium | reverse complement strand
CCTGGACGGCGTCGTCAAGAACATCACCGATTACGGCGCGTTCGTGGATCTCGGCGGCGTCGATGGCTTGCTGCACGTGACCGACATCGCCTGGAAGCGCATCAATCATCCGTCCGAGGCGCTGGGCGTCGGCGAGACCGTCAAGGTGCAGGTTATCCGCTTCAACTCCGAGACCCAGCGCATCTCGCTCGGCATGAAGCAGCTCGAAGCCGATCCGTGGGACGGCATCGCCGCTAAGTATCCGGTCAACGCACGCTTCACCGGCCGCGTCACCAACATCACCGACTACGGCGCGTTCGTCGAATTGGAACCCGGCGTCGAAGGCCTGGTGCACGTCTCGGAAATGAGCTGGACCAAGAAGAACGCGCATCCCGGCAAAATCGTGTCGACCAGCCAGGAAGTCGAGGTCATGGTTCTCGACACCGACCCGGAAAAGCGCCGCATTTCGCTTGGCCTCAAGCAGTGCATGGACAATCCTTGGAATTCGTTTCTCACCAAGTTCCCGGTCGACAGCATCGTCAAGGGTGAGGTCCGCAACATCACCGAGTTCGGCCTGTTCATCGGCTTGGACGGCGACATCGACGGCATGGCGCATTTGTCCGATCTCAGCTGGGAAAAGGCCGGCGAAGAAGCACTCGCCGACTATAAGAAGGGCGATGTCGTCGAGGCAAAGGTGCTCGACGTCGATGTCGAAAAGGAACGCATCTCGCTTGGCATCAAGCAGCTCGGCGCCGACACCGTCGGCTCCAACATGGACGGCCTCAAGAAAGGCGCCGTCGTCACCTGCACGGTCTCGAAGATCGAGGACGGCGGTATCGAGGTCATGGTCAATGACCAGGTGCCGGGGTTCATTCGGAAATCGGATTTGTCGCGCGACCGTTCCGAACAGCGCCCCGACCGGTTCGCCGCCGGCGAAAAGGTCGATGCCAAGATCACCCAGATCGATAAGTCCGGCCGACGCCTGACGCTTTCCATCAAGGCCCGCGAGGTCGACGAGGGAAAGAAGGCGATGGCCGAATACGGTTCGACCGATTCCGGCGCCACGCTCGGTGACATCCTGGGCGCCGCCTTGGAATCGCGCCAAGACAAGCCGGCCGCCAAGAAGAGCAAGAAAAAGTCCGACGACGAGCCGGCGGAAGACTGATCGGAACACCGGCCTTGGGCGGACGACGCCCAGGGCCGGGCCCGGCCTCGGGGTCGGGCGGGTAGAGTATTTCTTGTCCAGTTGCGTTCATAAGAAATGCTCTAGGTGTTTGTTTTAGCCGCAAATCGTCGTCGCGGGCGGAACGGCCCGCTCGGGATTTGCTCTAACGACTGAGGGTATCGGATGCCATTCGGCGGAGATAGCCTGATCGCGCTGCGGCAGCTGCGCCGGCATTTGACGGTTTGGCGTCTGGCGACGTTCGCCGCGTTGGCGGCGCTGGTGTTGGTCATTGTCGGCCACGGCCGCGTCCTGCCCGGCCGTGACCATGTGGCCCGGGTGCACGTCGGCGGCATCATCGTCGAAGACCCTAAGTTCATCGACATGCTGAACGATCTTGGCGACGAAAAATCGGCCAAGGCGATTCTGGTCGAAATCGACTCGCCAGGCGGCACCTTCGTCGGCGGGGAGGCGATGTACGAAACGCTGCGCCGGATCGCCGAACGGAAACCCGTGGTTGCCTTGATGGGCGGCATGGCGACGTCGGGCGCCTATATGACCGCCATCGCGGCGGACCGCATTTACGCCCGGCACGGCACCGTGACCGGGTCGATCGGTGTGATTTTGCAGACCGCCGACATCACCGGCCTTCTCGGCAAGCTCGGCATCAAGCCGGAAACCGTCAAAAGCGGCCCCTTGAAGGCGCAGCCCAATCCGATGGAACCGTTCGACGCCGCCGCCCGGGCCGCAACCCAGGATGTGATTGACCGACTGTACCAACGGTTCGTCGACATGGTCTCGACCCGGCGCGGACTAAATGGCGGCGACGTGAAGACGAAACTGGCCGACGGGCGCATCTTCACCGGCGCACAGGCGCTGGAGCTCGGCCTGGTCGATGCGATCGGCGACGAGCGGGCGGCCCGAACTTGGCTGGAAAAGGAACGCGGCATCGCCGCATCTTTACCGGTCCGCGATTGGGAGCCGGACAAGGGGGTCGACTTCGTATCCGCCGGCGCCCGGTCAATTTTTGGAAAAACACTTTTTTCTGAACGACTTACACTTGACGGTATTGTCGCCGTTTGGCACCCTTCGCTGACGCCGGGCCGTTGAGCGGGGCCGGCCATCGGTCCATGGAGGGGGTGCGGAGATGACCAAGTCCGAGTTGATCGCGAAACTCGCGGCCAATAATCCGCGGCTTTACCACCGCGAAGTCGAGCGGATCGTTTCCACCATCTTCGACGAAATCACCGCCGCGCTGGCCCGTGGCGACCGGGTCGAGTTGCGCGGCTTCGGTGCTTTTTCGGTCAAGGAGCGTCCGGCCCGGGTCGGACGCAATCCTCGCACCGGTGCTTCGGTCCAGGTGACGGAAAAGTTCATACCGTATTTTAAGACCGGCAAGCAGCTCCGCGAACGGCTGAACGGTCAAGGTTGAACGGCGACAAGGGCAACCGCCCATGATCGGGCTCTGCCCGGGACGATTGGGCCGCGCTCGCCGATATCCGTTTAGGGGAGAACGATGATGCGCTTCCTGAGCTGGATCGTCATGGTGCCATTCGCACTGATCGTGGTCGTTTTTTCGGCCGTCAACACCCGCCTGACATCCCTTGATCTATGGCCATTGCCGTTCACCGTCGATTTGCCGTTGTTCGCCCTGATATTGTCGGTGTTCGTGGTCGGATTTATTTGGGGCGGCGTGATCTCCTGGCTTTCCGGCGGCGCGGCGCGGTCGCGGTTGCGTGGCGCCGAAGCGCGTGCCGAGGAGGCCGAGCGGCAATTGCGGTTCACGCTCAAAAAGGCCGAGCGGCTCGAGGACGAGGCCAAGAACAAGACAGCCGGCGCCCATCTTCCCGCCGTCGCCAACCAACGCTGACCGGGCGCCGATGCGCCTTCTCGACGCTGGCGATCTCAGAAATCTGCTCGACTACGGGGCCCTCGCGGATGCTATCCAGGATGCCTTCAAGGGCGGCGTCACGGTGCCGGTCCGCGCGCACCACACGGTGCCGGTCGAAGGCGGCCTGGATGCGACATTGTTGATCATGCCGGCGTGGTCGGAAAGCGGTTATCTCGGCATCAAGACGGTGATCGTGGCGCCCGAGAATGCGTCCAAGGGTTTGCCCGCCGTGCAGGCTAGCTATCAGTTGTTCGAGCGCCAAACCGGCCGGCCGGTGGCGCTCTTGGACGGGCCGGAGTTGACC
>JAQBZY010000312.1 GCA_027620395.1 Pseudomonadota bacterium | reverse complement strand
CAGTGGCGTCGACCGGGGGAATTACGGGGGCGAAACAGGATCGACGCGCGTAGTAAAGGGTAGTGCTTTCGCTCGGCATGGTTCCGCCGTTACCGGGCCATATTTATAAGTGCCAACGACAATCAGGCGCTTGCAGTCGCGGCCTAATCCGCCATAACGACTACGGGGTTCGGGGGGCACCTGGCAACAGAAGCCCCCCACTTCATTCCTGCCCGGCGCAACTGAGCCATTTCAGGCCTTTCTGGCTTTCGCCGTGAACCGGTTGCGGCTACAGTAGCCCGAGAATGACCAACGAAAGCGACACGCTCAGATACGATCTGTGGATCGAGGAAGCGTTGCGCGGCGTGATCCGCCGCAGCTTGCGCACCGCGGCATCGACCGGTTTGCCGGGCGATCATCATTTTTATATTACCTTTCTGACCGAACAGCCCGGCGTCCGCATGGGCGATTGGCTGCGCGCCGAATACCCCGACGAAATGACCATCGTGCTGCAACACCAGTACGAAAAATTGTTGGTCGAAGAAGAGCAATTCTCGGTGACGCTTCGGTTTTCCGGACGGCCCGAGCATCTTGTGGTTCCTTTCGACGCCGTCACGTCCTTCGCCGATCCCTCTGTCAGCTTCGGCCTGCAATTGAAAACAGCGGAATTCGGCGATCTCGACGAGGGCGACGAAGAGGCCGAGGAATTGATGCCCGAAGATATTGGCCAGTCGCCGCCAAAACAAAAAAAGCCGGCGGCTGGCGCGGACTCGGACGATCCCGGCAAAACCGGCCAGGTCATTGCGCTGGATTCATTTCGCAAGAAATGACGGCGGAAAACGGCCGGGTCGCGATTTGACCAATTCCCAACCAACGAGGCTTGACCCCCGATGAGCGATGCGACGCACCACACCATGTTTCCCCTGGGCCCGGACGAAACGCCGTATCGGAAGTTAGACGGCGATTTCGTCTCCACACAGACTTTCGGCGGCAAGGACGTCGTGGTCGTCGACCCAGAGGCGCTGACGCGGCTCACCTTTGAGGCCTTCAAGGACGTATCGCATTTGTTGCGGCCGGGACATCTGCAGCAACTCCGCAATATCTTGGATGATCCAGACGCTTCCGATAACGACCGGTTCGTCGCCTTCGATCTTTTAAAGAACGCCAACATCGCGGCGGGCGGAGTATTGCCGATGTGCCAAGACACCGGCACCGCCATCGTCTTGGCCAAGAAGGGCCAGCAGATATGGACCGGTGGCGGCGACGAGGCGGCGATTTCGGAAGGCGTGCGCAAGACCTTCACCGAGACCAACTTGCGCTATTCGCAAGTCTCGCCGACCGATCTGTTCACCGAGATCAACACCGGCGACAACCTGCCGGCGCAGATCGATCTCTTCGCCGACGAAGGCGATGCCTACAAGTTCCTGTTCATCGCCAAGGGCGGCGGCTCGGCCAACAAGACGTTCCTGTATCAGGAGACCAAGGCGCTTCTGAACGAAAAGTCGTTGATCAAGTTTCTCGACGAAAAACTGCGCACGCTGGGCACCGCCGCCTGCCCACCCTACCACCTGGCCGTGGTCATCGGCGGTACGTCGGCGGAACTGACGCTGAAGACGGTCAAGCTGGCCTCGACCCACTATTACGATGCCTTACCGACCCAGGGCGGCAAATTCGGCCAGGCGTTCCGCGATCTCGAATGGGAAGAACGCATCCACACCATGACGCAACGCATGGGCATCGGCGCTCAGTTCGGCGGCAAGTACTTCTGCCACGACGTCCGCGTCGTCCGCCTGCCCCGGCACGGCGCCAGTTGCCCGGTCGGCATCGGCGTCTCGTGCTCGGCCGACCGCCAGGTCAAGGGCAAGATCACCAAGGACGGCATCTTCCTCGAGCAACTCGAGGCTAACCCGGCCAAGTATCTGCCCGACATCACATCCGATTCTCTTGGCGGCGATGTGGTCGAGATCGATCTGCGTAAACCGATGACCGAGGTTCTGGCCACGCTGAGCAAGCATCCAGTCAAGACCCGTCTGGCATTGACCGGGACCCTGATCGTGGCCCGCGACATCGCGCACGCCAAGCTGAAGGACCGCCTCGACGCTGGGCAAGGCCTGCCACAATACTTCAAGGATCATCCGGTTTACTATGCCGGGCCGGCGAAAACCCCGGCCGGCTATGCGTCAGGATCGTTTGGGCCGACCACCGCCGGGCGGATGGATAGCTACGTCGAGCAGTTCCAGGCCGCCGGCGGTTCGATGGTTATGCTGGCCAAGGGTAACCGTTCACAGGCCGTCACCGACGCTTGCAAGAAGCACGGCGGATTCTATTTGGGGTCAATCGGCGGCCCGGCCGCGCGGCTGGCGCTCGACTGCATCAAGAAGGTCGAAACCGTGGAATACCCGGAACTCGGCATGGAGGCGATCTGGCGGATTGAGGTCGAGAACTTCCCGGCCTTCATCGTCGTCGATGACAAGGGCAACGATTTCTTCGCCGAGTTCCGGAAGCCCGTGCCGGCATAAGGCTCACCGGCGCCGCATCACATTTTTGATAGCGCTATAGTTTCGCTCGCGAAACCCAAGGAAATGTATTAGTTTTCGGCTCGTAAATTTACTCGCCATCGGTGGCCGGCACCTAAATTCAATGAAAATCCTGTCTACGCGGCGCATCGCGCTCGTCTTGCTGCTGGCGGCTGTATCGTCAGGCGGTTACTACGCTTTCTCCGGTTCGTCCGGGGCAAGCAAACCCGCCGGCAAGGGCGGCAAGCCGCCGACGCCGGTTCTCGTCGCCACGGTCAGTAGCCGGACGATTCCGATCAATATCGAGACCATCGGCACCATCCAGGCCCTCAGCACGGTGGCCATCAAGTCACGGGTCGACGGCCAAATCATGGAGACGGCGTTCACCGAGGGCGCCATCGTCAAGAAAGGCGATCCGCTGTTTCGCATCGACCCCAGGCCGTTTCAAGCCAAACTGCGCGCCGCCGAGGCCAATCTGGTCCGCGACCAAGCGGCGCTTGGCAAGGCCAAATCCGATTTTGCCCGTTACCAGTCGCTGAGCGACAAGGGATTCTCCTCGCAGCAGAAATACGAGGAAGCCCGCGCCGCCATGAACGGGCTGACGGCAACGATCAAGGCCACCCAGGCGGCCATCGACATCGCCAAGCTTGATCTCGAATTCACCACCGTCCGGGCGCCGATCAGCGGCCGCACCGGCAGCGTGCTGGTCGACGCCGGCAACCTGGTCAAGGCCAACGACGCCCAGCCTCTGGTGGTGATCAATGAAACCGATCCGATCCTGGCCGAGTTCTCGGTTCCGGAAGCGCACCTAGTCGAGATCAAGCGCCGCGCCGGTGAAGGCTCGCTCGCGGTC
>JAQBZY010000311.1 GCA_027620395.1 Pseudomonadota bacterium | reverse complement strand
CGGCGTAGGGCCGGGTATTTCTGGCGTATGTCAGGATGGTGTGCTCGGCCAACGCCGCCGTCGACAGCGTCCGCTTTGGATTGATGCCGAGCGACGGGCTGGCGATCCAACTCAAGGGGAAATCACAGAGCTAACGGTTGTTGATGGCGTAATCCGAGATCGGGCCTAGCAGAAACGCCAGGTCGATCGAACGTTGGATCAATTCGGCGCGGAGATTGGTCGTGACGTCGACGGTGACATCGACGTCGATCCCCGGATAAAGATCGTGCAGGCGCTTGATGTACGCCGGTAGCCAGGCATGCACGATAGTCTCGGAAGCGCCGATCCGGAGCGGCCCCGAGAACCGGCCGGGATCGCCGGCCCGCTCGCGCATGGCGTCGGTGGTCTTGAGTATTCGTTCGGCCAACGGTAGCAGTTCGAGCCCGGCGCCGGTCAATCTGACCGAACCGGTATCGCGCTCGAACAACTTGACGCCGAGGCTTTGCTCGAGCCCGGCGATGCGGCTCGAAATCGAGGGTTGGGTCGTGAACAGCCGCTCCGCCGTGCGCCGGAAACTGCCCAAAGTGGCAACCCAGATGAAGGCTTCGATTTGCTTTAGATTCATGGCGGCCTCGCCGTCAGTAGTCGCTACAATGAAAATGGCTATCAAATTGTGACGATTGCTATCAACTTAATCTATCAGATTCATTTCAGGCCTTGCCGCCGTAATGGTTCTTGACGCGGTTCGGGCCGGCCAGCACGTTAGCTTTCCGATACTGCGGACGGGGTAGGGGAGAATTACCGAAAATGACGACCAACGTCAGACGCTTGGCTTATTTCGATTTTTGGATCCATCCGGTCGCCGAAGACGTCCTGGCCGAAGCCGCCGGCATCGAGATCGTCAAGTTTGCCCAGACCAGCACCGATGACGATGTGTTCGCCGGCTTCCAGAACGTGCACGGCTATCAGATGCTCTCGAAGACGGAATTGCAGCCCAGGTTCTGGCCCGACCGTAAGTTCATCGAGTGCTGTCCAAGCCTTTTGGCGATATCTTCGGTCGGCGCCGGTTACGATGTCTGTGATGTCGATGCCTGCACCGAGGCCGGCATCCTGGTCGTCAACAATACCGGCGCCAACGCCGATTCGGTGGCGCAGCATGTCATCGGCATGTTGCTGGCACTTTCCAAGAACATGATCCGCTTGGACCGGATGCTGCGCCGGCAGGCCGGCGTCGACCGGATGCAGTATCCCGGCCGCGAGACCACCGGCAAGACCCTCGGCATCGTCGGCCTCGGCAACATCGGCCGCCGCGTTGCCAAGATTGCCAAGCAATCGCTGGGTCTTCGGGTGATCGCCTATGACCCTTACATCACCGACGCCGACTTCAAGGAACGCGACGCCGAAAAGGTCGACTACGATACCATTTGGCGGACCGCCGACTACGTCTCGATCAACACGCCGCTGACCGCCGAAACCAAGGGCATGGTCGGGGCCAGGGAATTCAAGCTGATGAAGCCGGGTTCGATTTTCATCACCAATGCCAGGGGCGGCATCCACGACGAGCGGGCGCTGGCCGATGCGTTGGCGTCGGGTCATCTCGACGGCGCCGGTATCGACGTCTTCGATGTCGAGCCACCGGGGCCCGGGCACCCGCTGATGGCCTTCGACAACGTGATCCTGACCCCGCACGTCGCCGGCATTACCGATGTCTGCATGTATCAGATGGCCAAGGGTGGCGCCGAACAATGGGTCGAGATCATGAACGGGCGGCGGCCGCCGCGGCTGGTCAATCCCGAGGCGTGGCCGAAGTACCGCGAACGGCATGCCCGGGTTCTCGGCCATCCGCCGGCCGATTGATCTAGGAAGGAACTGCCGACATGCCTCCGGTCGAGGACAATGGCCGCAAGTTCTTCCGCTACGAGGTCGATGCGCCGGTCAACGGGATCGTCGGCGGGGTTCATTTCCAGGCCCGGCTCAAGGATGTTTCGGCGACCGGCGCCGCTGTCACCGTCGGCATCGACGTCGTCCTCGACAACAATCAGTTCGTGCAACTGCATATGGACGGAATCGGCCACCGCTCCGGCTACAAGGCCCGCGACATCCCGAACGGCTTTGCGTTCGAATTCGCCGAACAGGACGAAACGTCGAAGGCCGAAATCGAGGCCCGGATTCAGGCCCTGAAAAAAATCAGGCGCGGACTCGAGGGATAGGCGCTATCCGGCCGTTTTCAGAACACCGATTCCAAGGTCCTGGTGATCAGGGCGAAGCCACCATAAACCACCGCGACGACGGCAAGGGTGCTGCCGAGCGCAGTGCCGAGGGTCTCGCTCAAGACGTCGTTCATTCTGATTTTCATCGTCGTCTCCGTTACCATGCCGGAGGGGGTCCCGTTCTGGGACGCCTGTTCCCCGGTATGGTGAATCCTGCCGTAAGTTTGGCCGCCGATCTGTGACGGACCGCACACCTTATGGTTAACGGCAGAGCTTCCGGATGGCGTCCCACTCGTGCGGACTGAAGGTTCGGCCGTGGCCCGTCGACAGGGTCCGGATGTCATCGGCCCTGGCGCTGCCCGATGGATGGGTCGACAGGAACCCGGGGATCGCGGCATCCGCCGGATCGGCGCCGACGCGGGACAGGAAATCGGCGAACGGCCTAGCGGTTCGCCCGAGGGCGTTGAGTGCCGTGACCGCCAGACGGTCGGCGTCGCGCTCGGCGTCGCGGTTGTAGCCACCCTTAATCGCCGCCGATACCAACCCGGACGCGATCACGCCGCCGGTGAAATCGCCGATCACGAGCCCGATCATCGCCGCCGCGCCGGCCCGCATGACGGCAACGTGCAACGGATCGCGCCTGACCACGTGCGCGATTTCGTGCGCGATGACGCCGGCCAGTTCGTCGCCGTTGGCCGCTTTGTCGATCAGACTGGACAGCAGAACGATCTGCCCGCCCGGCAGCGCGATGGCGTTGACGACATCAAGGCGCACGACACTGAGGTGGATCTTGAACGGGCTGTCCATGGCCGTGGCCAGCTCGTCGGCGGCGCGGGCGAGCAGCCTATTTGCGTTGGAATCGATGCAGACCGGCGGTTGCCCGGCGTTGCCGATCTTGCCGATCAGATCGACGATCTGATCACGCGTCGCCAGGCCAAGCCGTTCCTCGGCCTGCTTCGGGACCAGCGAAACCGCCCAACCGGCGGCGGCCGGGATTAAAAGCCAAAATATTCCGACCACCGACAGCGCCGCCAGCGTGCCCGCGATTCCCCATCGCCGCCAGCCGATACCTGCCGTTGCCGTCCGGCGGAGGACGAGATTTGGACATTGGGTGAGGAGAAAGGCTGCATCGCCGTCAAGCGTCAGCCGCTCGGCGCCGCCACTCAGTTTTAGCCGGATCGG
>JAQBZY010000310.1 GCA_027620395.1 Pseudomonadota bacterium | reverse complement strand
ACCGCCATCAAAACTGGTAACCCTCACCTTTTCAAGGGCGCGGTGTCAGATTAAGTCGGAACTAATACACATAAAAGAAGATCGATGGTCACGGTCCCCTTTTCCAGATCCAGCTCCGAAATCTCTTTCACCTGAACGCCGGTATAGACGACGTTGGTCTTGTACATGAAGCGGTCGTTCACATAGAGAACTCGCCCTTGTTTCAGTTCCTCGATGTAATTTGCCGCCGTGCCTTGCTTGATCGGCTGCAACTGAGTTAAGGCGGAGACGATGCTGTGGCCGTTGTAACTGCCCATCAGCACCGGCGTTATCGCCTCGCCGTGGGCGTTGAAAATCTTTACCC
Organism: Pseudomonadota bacterium; assembly: GCA_027620395.1. Taxonomy (GTDB): domain Bacteria; phylum Pseudomonadota; class Alphaproteobacteria; order Rhodospirillales; family Casp-alpha2; genus JAQBZY01. Next base: position 3,035 of record JAQBZY010000310.1, on the reverse strand, counting down.
CGGTGATTCCGCGAATTCCGTCTTCGATCTTGCGGGATTCGGCGAGTGCATCGCGGATCATCCGCCGGCCACCAGCCAGAATTTTTTCATCCGGCTGGCGCTTACCGCGCTTGAAGGCCTCGACCAGCATGTGCACGGCGTCGAATGAATAGGCGGCGACCCAATCCGATGGCGAGCCGAAGCGGTTCTGATAACGCGAGTTGAAGTTTTGCGCCTCCTCGTTCGCGGTATCGAACAGAAGCGGTGTCGCGGCGACGATGCCATTGGTGTAGGGCGCTGTTTCCTCGTCGGTCGGCGCCACCGCGCGAGCAAAGGCGCGGGTCGCTAAATTCGACGTGCCGACGACCGGATTGCGCATTTTATTGTCACGAAGTTTGCGCAGTATGTAGGCGGCTTGCGGTTCCTCGGCGGCGATGAATATCGTGCCGACATCGAGCTTCGGTTTCAAATCCGCGATAATTTCGTCGACCCGAGCTTCAAATTTGTCCGTCGCGCTATCGAAACCCCATTTGTAGCGGACACGGGTGCCGAACCGGTTGTAGGTGTCGTCAAACACCGTCGCCATCGCTTCGCCCTTGGGCGACAGATCGTGGATGATCGACGCGGTTTTTTGCCCGAGCACGTTGCGGGTATAGTTAGCAGCAAACGCGGTTTCGTGGCGGGTGTTGAATATGGCAGAGAACACCCACGGATTTCCGTCGAGGACATCTTCGTCGATCGGCGCCGGCGACATCATCGGGATACCGAGCCGCCCATAGACCGCCGCCGCCGCCTTGGTGGTGGCGATCGACCAATGCCCGATGACGGCTATCGTGCCGGTCTCGCCGCCGATCCGCTCGGCAATCTTGACCGCCTCGGCGGGATCGTTCTTGTCGTCGTATTCGTCAACGATGACCCGGCCACCACGGATGCCGCCTTCGGCATTGATCACATCGGCGTACAGCTTGGCGCCTTGCCGAAGTTGCTCGCCGTTCACCGCCAGCGGTCCGCTCATCGGACCGACGACGGCGATCCGGACGGTCTTTGCTTCGTCATCGGATAAGTAGGTGAAATTGGCGATAATCGAGCCGATCACCGTCAGGATGACCAGCAACGCCACAATCAGCAGGAACAGTTGCCGTTTATCCAGACGCTTTAGGAATGCGATCATCTCTCCCCCGGCGGCATTTCGGCCCGTAGCTGCCGCCCCAGCCCTGCTTCTTGCCTTCCCCGATCATAGCAACAAACTGTCCAGATGGTGAAAGGTCTATTTGATATTGAATGTTAACGGATTGTAATAGTTGGTAAAGTTCCTTTCTTCCTGGCGCCGGCCACAGGCATAATCTGGCTCCTAAATATTTCTCATTGGCAAATGCACGCCGAGGTTTACGGAACGTCGGCGTGCGTATTTAATGTTACCGACGGCTCGCCCGGCTAGGCTCGTACATCAGCCGAGAAGCAAGCCGCAACCAGGGAAGATCAATGGGCCGCTTACGTCGATGCCTATCGATACGTGTTGCGTTTTTTGCGGTTGTCGCCGCAAGCGGGGCATGGCCGACGCCTGCGCCGGCCGAGGACCTCGACACTCTATCTCCCCTACGTCATCGAAAACCATGACCGTCTGAAGGCGGCCAAGGCGAAATTGACGACGGCGCGCAACAAGGCGCGGGAAGCGCTGGGCGGCTGGTTCCCGACCATTGATCAAACCGCCAATTTCGGTCACGAGGCGCAAAACAATGACGCCAGCCGCGATACCCGGATTGGCTTCTCCGAGTACGATATTTCGTTGAAACAATTACTGTGGGACTTCGGATCGACCAATGCTGGCGTCGAAAAAGCCCGGCTGCAAGTCGAGGAAGCGCAATTCACACTCCGCTCGACCCGCCAGTCGCTGATTCTCGAATCCATCACCGCCTATATGAATTTGATCCGCCAGCACAAGGTTTTGGCCTTCGCCCGGGAATCGGAATCGAATATCCGAAAGCAGACCGGCCTCGAGGAAGCGCAGGTCGAAATCGGTTCCGGATTTAAATCCGACGTTCTCAGGGCCAAGACTCAACTGGCCCGGGCGGAAGCGCGGCGGAGCCAGAACGAAGGAGCCCTCACCAACGCGCTCAACCGATATCAGGCAGTGTTCGGGCGGGTTCCCGACAACATCGACGCGCTGACGATCGTTCCCTATCCGGCCGAATTCCTGCCTCAGGACGTGGTCGAAGCCGTCGACATGGCGCTGGAGACCAATCCGGCGCTAAAAAGCGCCCACCTCAATAACGATCTGGCGGCCCAAGACGTCCGTGCCACCAAGGCCAGCAAGTTCTTTCCCAAGCTCGAAGGCAAGGCAGAGCGCAAATTCAAGCGCAACGTCGGCGGCACCCTTGGCGCCGAGCAGGAGTTGTTGGCCAAGGTCGAGATGACGTTTTCGTTCAATGCCGGCTTCACGGCGGTCAACACGCTACGGGCATCCGAGAGCGATCTATCGGCGTCGCAATTCACCGCCGCCGACACCAGACGGAATATCGAGGAACAAGTCCGCAACGCCTGGCAGAGCATGCAGACGGCGCAGCGGACTGCTGGACACTTGAACGACACCGCCAACATCAACACCGCTTATTTGGAAGTGGCGCGCGAGGAACGAGCGCTCGGTAACCGGACGGTGTTGGATATCCTGTCCGCCGAAACCGATCTGATCAACGCTCGTTCCGACGCGTTATCGGCCGAGACCGACGTGATTGTGTCGGCCTACGGGTTGCTGAGCGCCATGGGAACGCTGGAGTACGAGTTGGTGAAGGTTTCGCGAGGCACCGCGCCGCCGAAATTCCGAACCAACCGCAGCAAACCCGCCAACACCGCCGCGCCGGCCGCACAACCGGCGCAACCGGCACCCAAGGGCCAAAGCGTGCCGCCGGTAACGCCGGTCCCCGTTGAGCCACCGCCGGCGGTCAAAAACCCGGCCGCGGCGCCGCCCGCGCCGGCCGCTGCCTTGAAGCGTCAGGTCAGCCTCAAGCAAACGCCCGTTGACGAGGCGGAGGAGCCATCGACTCTGCCGGAGCGGAGCG
>JAQBZY010000309.1 GCA_027620395.1 Pseudomonadota bacterium | reverse complement strand
GCCGGCAGATACGCCGGCGCCCCGTCAAGACAAGCCGGCACCGCCCAAAAAAGTGCCGAGATTGGCGGCTGAGGCTACGATCCTCGATCTGGATATATCGCTTGGGATTGAAGACCCGGTGGCCCTGGCAAGGGCCACTCTGACTTTATCGGGATTCCCAGTCGGCGTCCGAGCGACCAAAGGCCGGATGCTCAAAGACCCGCCGGGCGAGACCGGGGTTTGGCAGGTTTCGGCAGCGGACGCGATCGGGCTCGGGCTGATCGTGCCGCCGGCGACGGCGGATTTCGATTTGACGGTGAGCGCGGATTTCGGCGACGGCGATCCGCAGTCCGCCGTGCTCAGGATCGAGACCGGGGCCGCCGTCTCGCCGCCGCCCGATTCCGAAGCGCAGATGACGTTCCGTTTCGCCGCAATGGGCGCCGGCGCACATCGGCTCAAAATCCATGTCGACGGCCGACTGACCTATGACCGTGAACTTTCCTGGCAACCGGGCGACGCGTTGTACCGCGATATCTCCATCGGCTACGACGATGAGATCGGCCTGCCGTTTGAAATAGTGATCCGGGGAACCGTGCTCGCACCCGAGAACGCGCCGCCACCGGCGTTCGTCGGCCTTCTCATCGACGGACTTGAAATTAAGCCGGGCTCGGCCGCCGTGACGGCGTCGCAGTCTAGCCGGGTATTGCCACAAGGACTGGTCTGGACCGGCGATCTGATCGTTGATGTCCGTAAGGTTTTCAACGACGTTCAAAAGGCGCCGCTGACGAAGGTCGCGGCCGCCGCCGTGCCGCCGGCGCCAACGCCGAAGCCATCGGCCCCAAAGACGCCGGAAGTGCATGGCGACGCTACGCCCGAGGCCGCCGGACCGGACACCGCGCCCGACGGCGACGGGCCAGCCGAGGCGGCGAACGATATTCTAGTCATCGACGCGACAGCCACCGAACTGCGGCGGCCGGCATTTCTGACCGAAATCCGGCAACTTCGCGATTTCATCCGATGCCACGGCAGCGAGGCGGATGGCGATGTGTATGCCCGGCTCGGGATCGATGTCGGTAAATGGCGCGACTTGGTCGTGCATGGCCCGGCCGGCCGGCCGGTCGATTTGACGCCGATGTTTCCGAATCTGGCGCCGCCGGGCGGCATCGAAAACGCCTACACGTCATTGCAAATCGGTATTCCGTCCGACATTCCCCCCGACGATGCCATCGTCATCAGCGGCTTGCCGGCCGGCGCCTTGCTGAAGACCGGGCGCAACCTGGGCGCCGGCGTTTGGCGGCTTGATGCCGGCCGAAAGCGGGTGGAGTTGTTCCTGCCGGCAAACGGCAGCCGTGTCAGAAGCATCGAAGTGGCCTCCGCCGATCGCCAAATTCAATCGAGCGTCCTCGTCGATACCCGGCCAGGGACGGCGATCCTGACATCGGCGCCATCGCCTCGGATGTCGCCGCTGCCGCTTTCTGGAGACATTTTCGATCCCGATGACATCGGTCGCCTGTCCCTGACTATTTCCGACATGCCAGCCGGTGTTCTGTTGAGCCAAGGCACCAACCATGGCGATGGCGTTTGGACCATCGAAACGGCACCGTCCCGGCTGCCCTCGATCATCGTCGCGGCGCTGATGCCGTCGTTCTCGATCGCCGTGACCTGCGTCGCCGTCAATAAGTCGACGGGTGCGAGCAACGTCGTCACGCGGCGGATTAAAGTGCCAGCCCAGGGCGTCGCCATTCTGCAACCGCTAGCGGCGTAGGAGAGCCCGTTGCGGTTCGGGGCCGTCGCCAAAATCGTCTGCAGTATCGTGATTGTCGCGGCGACGGGTCTGGCATTCGGCGTCGTCATGCATGCCGGCGGAGGCAGCCGCGTCTTTTCCGCCTTGCAAGGCCGCCAAGACGCGCTGTTCGTTGGCGGCATATTCGTCATGCTGGCGCTTACCGCCGGGATCATAATTTATCTAGATCGTTCGGTGATCCGGCGGCTCCACCGGTTGCAATCGAGCATGTCGGCTTTCGTCGAAGGCCGGAACGAGGAAATTCCGACCGACGGTAACGACGAGATCGCGCATATGGGCCGCGCGCTCGATTACCTGGTGACGACCTTGCAGCGTCGCGAGGAACGCCTAGAGGATCAGCTGAGTTTCCAGCGTACATTGCTCGACACCATTCCCAACCCGATTTATTACAAGGACAATGACGGGCGGTTTTTGGGTGCCAATGCGGCCTTCGAAAGTGTCATCGGTCGGCCGCCGGAAGACATCGTCGGCCGGACACCGTTTGAGCTCGACCGGCCCGATTTGGCCGAGCGCTTCGATCCGGAAGATCGTCCGGCCGGCGCGGCGAGAAGGCGTTACTCATATGCCGGAAAGAAGCTCTTCGCCGACGGCAAACCGCACCATGTCATGATCGAGAAAGCACAATTTATCGACGCCGACGGACGCGCCACCGGCGTCGCCGGGGTTTTGGTCGACATCACCCGGCTGAAAGAGGCGGAAGAAGAATTGCAGACCGCCAAGAATGCGGCCGAGGCCGCCAATCAGGCCAAATCGGCGTTCCTTGCCGCCATGAGCCATGAAATCAGAACGCCGATGAACGGGGTCACTGGCATGGTCGAATTGCTGGAACGCACCCGGCTCGAACGCGAACAACGGCAGATGCTACGGACGGTTCGCGAGTCGGCGGAATCCTTACTGACCATCATCGACGACATTTTGGATTTCTCGAAGATCGAAGCCGGGCGGCTGGATCTCGAAGCGGTACCAGTTTCGGTGCCGAAAATTTTGCACGGTGTCGCTGAAACGCTGGCGCCGAATATTCTCAAACGCGGACGCGATCTCGATTTACTCGGTTATATCGATGCCGAAGTGCCGGCCTGGATATTAGGCGACCCGGTCCGGCTGCGCCAAATCCTTCTCAATCTCGGTGGCAATGCCGTCAAATTCACCGAAGCCGGCAAGATTATCATGACTGCCGACACTGTCATTCGCGACGGCCGAAATAATATCCGGTTTCGCGTCTCCGATACCGGTATCGGGATCGCGACGGGCAATCTGGAAAAATTATTCGCGGCGTTTCAACAGGCCGAAGGTTCGATCACCCGGCGTTTTGGCGGCAGCGGGCTCGGGCTATCGATATCCCGTCGCCTGGTCGAAATGATGGGCGGCAAAATCGGTATCGAAAGCACGCTCGGAAAGGGATCGACGTTTTGGTTTGAAATACCGGCGTTGGTAGTTGCCGCCCCGCCCGACGCCATGTCGGAAGGCCTTCCCGACGTCGATGGGCTCAGGGTACTGGTCGCGGTGTCCGATGCCGACGAGAGGCATTTCATCGGCCAGTATCTACAAGGGATTGCGGTGACGACCAGGGTCGCCGAGAACGTCGGCGAAATCATCCGCACCTGTGGCCTGGTCG
>JAQBZY010000308.1 GCA_027620395.1 Pseudomonadota bacterium | reverse complement strand
AGGCGCTAACTGTCCTTGGTTTTGGGCCGGAATAGCGTTAAAAAGTTGAGCATTGTTGGTTCTGCCACTGAGATTTAGGCAGCTAAATTTGGAGTAAAAAGCATGGCCGTCGACATGAATATGAAGGTCCTGATCGTGGACGATTACAAGACCATGCTACGGATTCTGCGAAATCTGCTTCGTCAGCTCAATTTCGGCAACGTCGAGGAAGCTTCGGATGGCGGCGAAGCCCTGCAGAAGTTACGGCAGGACAGGTTTGGGCTGGTGATTTCGGACTGGAATATGGAGCCGATGACCGGAATTCAATTGTTGCGGGCGGTTCGATCCGACGACTCTTTGAAGCATTTGCCGTTTGTGATGATCACCGCTGAAAGTAAGTCCGAAAACGTCATCGCGGCAAAGGAGGCAGGGGTCTCCAATTACATCGTGAAGCCATTCAACGCCGAAACGCTGAGGACCAAACTGGTCAGCGTCTTGGGAGAATTTTGAATCGAGAACGAAACCCGGATAGGGGCTTGAGCCGGATGGACTCCTTCGACCCCGAATTTCAAGAGATGCTTGCTGGTATCCGCGAACGCCGTGGGGATCAAGTCAGCGTTTCCGATATCGGAGAAGTCGTGCAAAGCATGTTGACGTCTTTGCGCGGCGATGTGACGGCGCTGGATATCGAGCTCTATACGGAAATTGAATCGTTGGCCAAGTTCATTCATTCGGCGAAGGCCGAAATCGCCACGCTCAGGCCCAGCGAGGTCAAAGATCTGCATCTCCGGACCGCGTCCAATGAATTAGACGCCATTGTCGATTCGACCGCCGGCGCCACCAACGCGATCATGGATGCGACCGAGCAGATCGAAGCGATCATGGCCGATGTCGAACCGCATCATCAAACGGTTCTGATGAATGCGACGACCGGCATTTACGAGGCCTGCAGCTTTCAAGATATTACCGGACAGCGCGTTACCAAGGTGATTAAGGCCTTGAAACACATCGAAGATACCGTTGACGGCTTGTTGGCGGCCTTCGGCGATGAAATGGCAAAGCATAAGCAAGCCCAACCCAGCAAGGAACCGGAAGCTGCGGTCGTATCCGACGCCGATCTCCTCAATGGCCCGCAATTGCAGGGTAAGGGCAACTCCCAGGAAGAGATCGACGCGCTACTCGCGAGCTTTGATTGAAACTGGCGGCTGACAGCCGATGATCGATCTTGACTTCACGCCTGAGACGGAGGCCCCCGCCGCTGCACCCGATATCGTGCCGGTCTTTCTCGGCTTGTTTTTGCTGGTGCTGGCGTTCTTCATCATGCTGGTGTCGATTTCGACCTTCGAGCCGGTCAAATCGGACGCCGTCAAGGACAGCTTGTCGTCTGCGTTCACGGCATTATTGCCGGTGACCTCCGATCCGACATCGTTTAACGCCAAGGACGGTGACGTCATCGCCGGCGAGGCGTTTCAGGAACAAGTCACCGGAATTTTTTCGACCGCTGTGCAAATCGAGCGGATCGAGGTCATTCAACCGGGCCGTCTGATGCGGATTACGTTACCTGTCGGTGCGCTATACCGCGACAATGACTCGGCGCTTCGCAGCGATCAGGTGCAGTTATTCGATCGCGTCGTCGCGGCGCTCAGCAACCGTCCGACCGGGCTCCGTAAGGATATGGAGTTCGTCATCGGCAGCGCCGGCACATCTGACGGCAGTCTGCCGGTTGGCGAGACGTTGGAATTTCGCCGCGCCGGCGGCTTCGCCCGGATGCTGGCCGAGCGCGGTGCGCCGCCGGATTCGGTATCGGTCGGCGTCCGCCGCGGCAATCCCGGCAAGATCACCATCTGGTTCTGGGTCCGGCCCCTCAACGACGGCCGGCAGCAGTTCGAACCGGCACCGTCACGCGCGCTGGCCGGCGGCGGAGGCTGACATGGCGCCGCGGCCGTGGCTTGACATCGAAGAGGTGGTCGAACCGGAACACGAAAGCACTCGGATGTGGATGCTGACGTTCACCGATCTAGTGTCTTTGTTGCTAACGTTCTTCGTCATGTTGTTCGCCATGTCGAACGTCAAGATCGACATATGGGAAAAGATTGTCGACTCGTTGTCGCAAACGCTCAATCCGGTGCCCGAGAAAGTCATTCAAAAGCCGACGGCGACGTTCAATATCGGCACGCTTTTCCGCAAACGGGCCATCGATCTCGATTATCTGGCGTCGATCCTCAAGGAAAATCTATCGTCCGACGAGCTGCTCAAGAACATTCGGATCAGCCGCCTGGAAGACCGCCTGGTGGTGGCGCTGCCGGGCGATCTGCTGTTCGATGCTGGCCAAGCGCTGCTGACCGAGCGGGCGCGGGGCGCGTTGTTCACCTTGGGTGGCATGCTGCAGAATATCGGCAACGGGGTGGTCGTCTCCGGGCATACGGACCCGGTACCGCCGACGAGCGGCGCCTTCACTTCGAACTGGGAGCTTTCGATTGCCCGCGCCGCCGCCGTGGCGAACGCCATGCGCCGTGCCGGCTATAGCGACGAGATCGTGGCGCTCGGCTACGGGTCGAGCCGCATCAACGATCTGCCGGATATGCCTGACGCGGCCAGGAACGAACTCGCCAGGCGGGTCGATCTGATCATCATGCCGGCAGGGGGAAGCCTCTGATGCGTGGGATGATTTTCGTTTACGTTCTGCTAGCGTCAGTTATCGGCGTGCTCAATCGGCCGGCGCTTGCCGAGGTCCCGGTCGGGGCGTCCATGGACGGCAAAGTCGGCGTCGTGACCTTCGGCTGGCGCAATCCGGTCGCCTATGAGACCCGGGTCGATAACGACCGGCTTACGCTCAGATTCAGCGAACCGGTCGGCAGCGGCTACGGTGTCGTCGTCGCCAAGCTGGGAAGCTTGGTCGAGTGGGTGCGTCCGGGTGGCGACGGCAAAACTCTGATTTTCGGTTTCAAGCGGCCGACCAAGGTCTTTGCCTACTATGCCGGAACCGCGGTGATGGTCGAACTGGTGCCGATGGCGCCGCGCCCGAATGCGGGCCAGTCCGCGGCCAAGGATCCAGACGGCGCGGCGGCCGAGATCCGGACTCTGAAGATCGGCGCGCAAGCGGTCAAAGCCACCGGTCTACCGAAAATTGGCGTTCGCACCGGAGTCCATGCCGACTATACCCGGATCGTGTTCGACTGGACCGAGGATGTTGCCTACAAACTCAGCAATCAAGGCGGCGTCGTCTCGATCGTCTTCCAGCGGCCGGCCGAAATCGATCTCGGCCGCATCGAGCGTGGCAAGCCGCGATTAATCGGCGCTGCGCGAAGTGTCGTCGGGCCGGCGACGACGACGGTGACGCTGGCGGTTCCGGCGGCGGCGGAAATCAAGGATTTCCTGTCCGGCAGTAAACTCGTCGTTGACGTCAAGCTTGCCGCCGG
>JAQBZY010000307.1 GCA_027620395.1 Pseudomonadota bacterium | reverse complement strand
GGCGCGGATCGCTATCGATCCGGGGATCGGGTTCGGCAAGAATCTTGACCACAATCTGACCCTGTTGGCCAAAATCGACATGTTCCACGAACTTGGCCAACCAGTGCTAATGGGCGCGTCCCGGAAAAGCTTTATTAATCGGATCGACCGCGATCTACCGGCGAAAGACCGGCTTGGCGGTTCGCTGGCGGCGGTGATCACTGGGCTCGAACGCGGCGTGCAGATGTTCCGCGTCCACGATGTCGCTGCCACCCGTCAGGCGATCGCCGTCTGGCGTGCCATCGACGGTGCGGACGAAGTATGACGGCGCAATTCTCCCATCGGAAAGAATCTGAAATAAAAATTGAACCTTCCGGCCTTGCCGGGATGGCCGGTTTCAGGCATTCCCATGAATCGATGCAGAAATTGGAGCAGGTATGAGTTCCGAAAGCCGCCAACTGTTCGGCACCGATGGCATTCGCGGCCGGGCCAATCAGCATCCGATGACAGCCGAGGTCGCGCTTCGCGTCGGCATGGCGGCGGCGCTGCAATTCACCCGCGGCCAGCACCGCCACCGGGTCGTCATCGGCAAGGATACCCGGCTATCTGGCTATATGATCGAGCCGGCGTTGACGGCGGGCTTCGTCTCGATGGGGATGGACGTGGTGCTGGTCGGGCCGATGCCGACGCCGGCGGTGGCGATGTTGACGCGCTCGCTCAGGGCCGATCTCGGCGTGATGATTTCGGCCTCGCACAATCCATATGAAGACAACGGCATCAAGTTGTTCGGTCCGGACGGCTACAAGCTTTCGGACGATGTCGAGGCGGCGATCGAAGCGAAATGCCGCTATGGTCTCGAGCGGGACCTGGTTCCGGCATCGACGCTCGGCCGGGCCCGGCGTCTCGACGACGCGCGCGGCCGCTACACCGAATACGTCAAGCAGACCTTTCCGCGCGGTCTCAGGTTGGACGGCGTCAAGATAGCCGTCGACTGCGCCAACGGTGCTGCGTACAAAGTCGCCCCGGAAGTGATCTGGGAACTTGGTGCCGAGATCGTGCCGATCGGGGTCGATCCCGACGGCACCAACATCAACAAGGGTTGCGGCTCGACGGATACCGATTTTCTGCAAAGCATGACTGCGGCGCACGGCTGCGATCTCGGTATCGCGCTCGACGGCGATGCCGACCGGCTGATCATCTGCGACCAGAAGGGCAGGGTCGTCGATGGCGATCAGATCATGGCCTTGATCGCCAAGGATTGGCTGGATGCTGGCAAGCTCAGGGGCGGCGGCATCGTCGCCACGGTGATGTCCAATCTGGGGCTCGAACGCTATCTCGGCTCGCTCGGGCTCAACTTGACCCGGACCCAGGTCGGCGACCGCTACGTCGCCGAGGCAATCCGGGCATCGGGGTGCAATCTTGGCGGCGAGCAATCCGGGCATTTAATATTCGACGACTACGCAACCACCGGCGACGGCCTGATCGCTGCCTTGCAGGTGCTGGCGGTGCTAGTCGCAACCGGGCGTCCGGCGAGCGAAGTCTGCCGTCCGTTCGAACCGTTGCCGCAGCGCCTCAAAAACGTCCGCTACAACGGCGGCCAACCGCTCGAGACCGCGTCCGTCAAAGCGGCCATCGCCGCCGGCGAAGGCAGGCTCGTCGGCAGCGGCCGATTGTTGGTCCGAAAGTCCGGCACCGAACCCTTGATCCGGGTGATGGCGGAAGGCGAGGATGCGGTGCTGATCGCCAGCGTCATTGACGATATCTGCGACGCCATCACTGGCGCATCCTGAGATGGTGGCGATGCGGGGACGGGTGTTGATCGTCGCCGGATCGGACTCCGGCGGCGGTGCCGGCATTCAAGCCGACATCAAGACAGTGACCGCGCTCGGCGGTTTCGCCATGACCGCCGTCACCGCGCTGACGGCGCAGAACACCCAAGGCGTTTCCGGTATTCACGATGTGCCGGCGGATTTCGTGGCCGAACAAATGCGGGCCGTGTTGGGCGATCTCGGCGCCGATTGCATCAAGATCGGCATGCTGCACCGGGCCGACGTGATCGAGACCGTCTGCAAGGTGTTGGATGTTCATGCGCCTGGCGTTCCCATTGTCTGCGATCCGGTGATGGTGGCGAAAGGTGGCGCGTCGCTTCTAGATGCCGCCGCCTTGCACGCGCTGAAGCACGCGCTGATCCCGCGCGCCACTTTGTTGACACCGAACGTGCCGGAAGCGGAACGGCTGAGCGGTATCGCGATCAAGGGGCCGGACGACGCGCTGCACGCCGCCAGGACATTGGCGACGCTGGGACCGAAGGCGATCCTGATGAAGGGCGGACACTTGGATGGACCGACGGTGCAGGACTTTCTTCTCGAGGGCGAGTGCCACATCGACGTTTTCGAGCACGCCCGGATCGAAACCCGGCATACGCACGGCACCGGTTGCACGACGGCGTCGGCGGTCGCTTGCGGCATCGCGCAGGGGTTGTCGGTCAGGGACGCCGTGATTAGGGCCCGCCGATATGTTTTGGAAGCGATCCGCACCGCGCCCGGGTATGGCGGCGGACACGGCCCGCTCAATCACGCGCATACGGTGGTGCTACCGGGCGCCTAAACGTTAGTACAGTAGCACCGCCGAACGTCCGCTAAGGGGTCAACAGCAGACGTGATTTCTCGTCAGGCTCAATGTCGGTTCGTGACCCGACACGGACATTCAGCGGGTCCGTCATTCAGCATTTGGTTGCCGAAACCAAGACGCCATTCAGGTTCAATCACCCGATATCACTGGGCAGAGACACCGTGACCACTGTCCCTTTGTCGACCTCGCTTTCAATGGTTAGTTCACCATCGTGGAGGTCTACCAATGATTTCACTATAGCCAAGCCGAGGCCGGTTCCTTCCTGAGCCTTATGAGGGTCTGTTTCGCCTCTGACAAAAGCCTCTGTAAGGTGCGGTAGTTTTTCCTTGGGAATGCCGGTTCCATTGTCACGGATCTCAAAAACATGATGCCCTTTTGACACTGTCGCCGACAGGTCGATCTGCCCCCCCTTAGGTGTATATTTTACGGCATTGGAAAGTAGGTTAATCAGGATTTGCTTGATTGCTCTCTTGTCAGCATGGAGTGAAGGGAGATGTGCGGACACATCAACCACATATCGAATGTCTTTTGTACTAACAGCCTTGATAATAAACCGCGAACAATCTTTAACGATTTCTTCGGCCGATATTTCCTCCTTATTCAATTTCACTTTACCCGCCTCAATGGCCGCGAGATCAAGGATGTCATTGACCAGGCGTGTCAATTCGCATCCAATCGTGACCCCCTTTTCGCGTCCAATCGTGACCCCTCTGGGTGCGCAGGAATGGGCTTATCCGCGTAGTGCATAGGAGGGCCCCGCGCCCGTAGCGCAGCGCCTCCGGCGTTGTG
>JAQBZY010000306.1 GCA_027620395.1 Pseudomonadota bacterium | reverse complement strand
CGCCACGCCTTCGTTGGGCTCGGCCGAAGCGGGCTCGGCGTCAGGCACCGGTTGGGCGTTAGCCCCGGCGCTGAGGTCAGCATCGTTGGCCGGTGTGTCGCCGTCCTCCGGACGATTGCGGTGTCGGCCGGCCCTGCGGCCACGACGGCGGCGGCGCGGCCGCTTGGCCGGCTCGCCGCTTTCCTCGTCACCGCTCTCCCGCGTTTGCTCGGAAGTGCGCGTCTCGCCGGTGTTGTCTTCATTGCCGTCTTCGCTGTCCTCGGCGGCGTCGCCGTCGGCGCGGGCCGGCACGTCGTTTTCCGCACGCGGCACGTCCTCGTCACGGCCGTGGCGTTTGCCACGGCGGCGGCGGCGGTGTGGGCCATTCGGCCGTTCCTCTTCCTCGCCGACGACCGGCGCGCTAGTGACAACCGTTTCCGGTTCATCGCCGGCCTTGCCTTCGGCCCGAACCCGGTCCATTCGGAAGTCGGGCGGAATCAGGGCCTCGTCTGCCTCGACAAAAATACGGAGTTCGTAAGTTTCTTCGATGCTGCGCAATACGCCGCGCTTTTGGTTGAGGATAAAGAGCGCGACCGAAGTCGGAACGTGCACCGTGATTTCGCTGTTGCGCCGGCGCATCGATTCTTCTTCGATGGTGCGTAGTATTTGCAGTGCCGTGGTGTTGGTCGAGCGCCTGATCCCAGTGCCGCCGCAATGCGGACAGGGCTCGGAGTGCATTTCCTGGAGGCTCGGGCGTAGCCGTTGGCGCGACATCTCCAACAGCCCGAACGGGCTGATCCGGCCGATCTGGATCCGCGCCCGATCGGTCCGCATCGCTTCCTTGAGCGCGCGTTCGACCTTGTGTTGGTTGCGGTGGATTTCCATGTCGATGAAGTCGATGACGACCAAGCCGGCCAAATCGCGGAGCCGGAGCTGGCGGGCGATTTCCTCGGCCGCCTCGACATTGGTTTTAAGCGCCGTCTCCTCGATGTTGCGCTCGCGCGTCGCGCGGCCGGAATTGACGTCGATGGCGACCAGGGCTTCCGTCGAATTGATGACGATGTAGCCGCCCGAGCGCAACTGCACTTCCGGCAGATGCATGCTGTCGATCTGGGTTTCAATTTGGTAGCGCTGCATCAAGGGCGTCGTCGCGTCCTTGTAGGGCTGTACCCGCTTGGCATGGCTCGGGATCAGCAGCTTCATGTAATCCTTGGCCAGGCGGTATCCGTCGTCGCCGGCGATCACCACCTCTTCGATGTCTTTGGTGTAGAGATCGCGGATCGACCGCTTGATCAGGTTGCCTTCTTCGTGGATCAGCGCCGGTGCGATCGATTCCAGAGTCTTTTGGCGGATCTGTTCCCAAAGCCTAATCAGGTGTTCGTAATCGCGCTTGATTTCGGCTTTGGTCCGGGACGCGCCGGCGGTCCGGACGATCATCGCCATGCCGTCCGGGATGCCGAGGTCGCCCAGGATCGACTTCAGCCGTTTGCGGTCCTGGCCGCTGGCGATCTTTCTGGATATGCCGCCACCGCGTGCGGTATTCGGCATCAGCACGCAATAGCGTCCGGCCAACGACAGATAAGTCGTTAGCGCGGCGCCCTTGTTGCCTCGTTCTTCCTTGACCACTTGCACCAGCAGAATCTGCCGGCGCTTGATCACTTCTTGGATTTTGTAGCGCCGGTGGTCGATCGCCGGTCGGCGGGCGCGGACGTTGGCCTCGTCGAAGGCGTCGTCCTCACCGCCAACGACCTCGACCTTTTCGACCGCGTCGGCGCCTTCCGGAGCCTCGGCGGCGGCGATTTTGGCGGCGGCGGCCTCGACATCCAACACCTCGCGAGCGCGGCGGTGCGCATCTTCTTCCTCGGCGATCAGCGCCTGACGGTCGGCGACCGGAATTTGATAATAGTCCGGGTGGATTTCGCTGAAGGCAAGGAAGCCATGCCGATTGCCGCCATACTCGACGAACGCCGCCTGTAGCGACGGTTCGACACGAGTGACTTTGACCAGATAGATATTGCCTTTTATTTGTTTTTTGGACTCGACCTCGACATCAAAATCATTCAGTCGATTTCCCGCAACGACCGCCACCCTGGTCTCTTCCGGGTGGGAGGCGTCGATTAGCATACGTTTGATAGCCATTGAATTCGAAACTCCAGGGCCGCTGCCCGGGGCGGTTCCGGCGCATCTGCGCCCTTCGCCCGAGCGTGGACCCAATTTTGTGGCACGGACCGGCGGCGCCTCGCGACAGGTTCCGGACGCCTAAGAATGGCGTCTTGGGGGCTTTGACTGTCGGACGGGCGGCTGACACCGGCATGGATAAACCTTAAAAACGCGATAGCCCGGGCAAACACCTGGGCGTTCGGGCAAAATCGCGGAAAATATTGTCTTTCCAGCGCTTTTGCCGGCCAGCTTTCAACCGGCCAGCGTTAACATAACGGTAGGAATTTGTTTCGACAATCGCAATGTGACAGTCGGACGAGCCCTCGGCGCCTTGCCGGGTGGCCGGGTCAACGGCTATACAATCAATATTCGGTGTTGTTGCTCGGGTATGCGGCGCAAAATATGGCATTCAGACCTATCTACAAGATGACTCTGCTGGCGCTGTTGGCGGTCAATCTGGCCGTCGCCAGTCACCAAGCGAGGGCCGCCGAGGCGGAGGTCACCGACATTCGCGCCGGCGTTCACGGTCTAGCGACGCGAATCGTCGTCGATTTGGACCGACCGGTGACGGCCCGGGTCTTCACGCTGACCAGCCCGGCCAGATTGGTCATCGATCTCCCGGAGGTCGGCTGGCGGCTACCGGCCCGGCCGCTGCCGGGCGATGTCGGGGTCTTGGCCAGGCTTCGCTACGGATTGTTCAAGCCTGGCAATTCCCGGGTGGTGGTCGATCTCAATCAGCCGGCCCGGGTGCATGCGGCGGTTGCATTGCCGGCCGCAAGCGGTCAACCGAACCGGCTGGTGATCGACTTGGCCAGGAGCTCGGGCACCGATTTCCTGGCCCAGACTGCGGCCGGGCCGCTGCTGATCGAGGGCGACGGCGCGAAAATTGCTCGCGCCGAACCAACGCTGGCCGCAAAAGCCGAGCCCGCAGCCGCGCCAGCACCGGCTCCAGCATTGGCGCCGCCAGCGGTCAAGCCGGCGGCCAGGCCGGAACGCCAGGCGGTGGCGCTGCCCGCGAAAACCCTGCCGGCAGGCCAAACATCGAAGCTCGCCAATCTCCGGGTTCCGATCAAGCCGGCCGGCCAAAGGCGGCCGGCGGTTCGCAATATCGTCATCGATCCCGGGCACGGCGGCGTCGATCCCGGCGCCATCGGCGTCTCCGGCATCTATGAGAAGCACATCACTTTGGCCGCCGCCCGCGACATCAAGGAGCGGCTTGAGGCGACCGGCCGATTTCGGGTCTCCCTGACTCGCGACCGCG
>JAQBZY010000305.1 GCA_027620395.1 Pseudomonadota bacterium | reverse complement strand
CTGCACCGCCAGCTTGTCCTCGATAAAATCACCGAGGTGGCTGTCTTCCTCGTCGCCAATCGGCGTTTCCAAGGAAATCGGCTCCTTGGCGATCTTCAGCACCTTGCGGACCTTTTCCAAGGGCATCGACAGCTTGACCGCCAGCTCCTCCGGAGTCGGCTCGCGGCCGATTTCGTGCAGCATTTGCCTGGACGTGCGGACCAGCTTGTTGATGGTCTCGATCATGTGCACGGGGATGCGAATGGTGCGGGCTTGGTCGGCGATCGAGCGCGTGATCGCCTGCCTGATCCACCATGTCGCGTAGGTGGAGAACTTATAGCCGCGCCGGTATTCGAACTTATCGACCGCCTTCATCAGGCCGATGTTGCCTTCCTGGATCAAATCCAGGAATTGCAGGCCGCGGTTAGTGTACTTCTTGGCGATCGAGATGACGAGACGCAGGTTGGCCTCGATCATTTCCTTCTTCGCCTTGGCGGCCTCGCGCTCGCCTTTTTGCACCGTCATGACGATGCGGCGAAATTCGGCGATCGGCAGCCCGACATCGTTCGAGATCGTCGTCACATCTTCGCGAATGGCGGCGACATCGGCCTTGTAGCGGATGCCGAAACGCTGCCAGTTCTTGGTGTCGAGCTTGGTGACCCGCTTGATCCAATCAGGGTCCAGTTCGTGGCCGCGGTATTTTTCCAAGAAATCCTCGCGGCGGATCCGAGATGTCGTCGCCATCCGCAAGAGCTTGCCTTCGAGTGTGACCAGGCGGCGGTTGAGGCCGTAGAGCTGGTCGACCAATTCCTCGATCCGGTCGTTGTTGAGATGCACATTTTCCATCAGGTCGGCGAGTTCTTCGCGGATTTTAACGAACCGCTTTTCCTGCGACGACTTGACCTCACCCTCGCCCTGCATGGCGTCCAGGCGGATCACCTGTAGGCGGGAGAACTTCTTATAGGTCTTGGCGATGGCCTCGAAGTTGGCGACGACTTCCGGAGTCAACTTGGCTTCAAGGGCGGCCAAGGACATGTTGTTGTTTTCGTCGTCCTCGTCGTCTTCCTCGGTCTTGGCCTCGGTTTTGGCCTCGCCCTCGGCCGGCGCCTCTTCGCCTTCCGCCTTCTTGGACTTCTTGGCGTCCTTGTTGTCCTTGGCGTCTTTCGCGATCTCAGGCGCGGCCTTGCCGTTCGCCTTCTTAGCCAGGGCTTCGACGACCGGCGCCGGCACTGCGGCTACGGCTGTCGCCGCGCCATCTTCTTCCTCGTCGTCGCTGGTCGGGCCCGGGACAACGCCATTGGTGGCTTCCAAGTCGATAATCTCGCGCAGCAGGATCTCCTCGGCAATCAGCGCGTCGTGCCAACGGACGATGGCTTGAATGGTGAGCGGGCTTTCGCAGATGCCGCCGATCATCATGTCGCGTCCGGCCTCGATCCGCTTGGCGATGGCGATTTCGCCCTCGCGCGACAACAGTTCGACCGATCCCATTTCACGCAAATACATCCGGACCGGATCGTCGGTGCGGCCGAGATCGCTCTCGTCGACATTGCCGGAAGGCGCCGACTCGGCCGGCTCCTCGGCTGCGGCTGCATCGTCGTTGGCGGCTTCTTCTTCGTTCTCGACCACGCTGATGCCCATTTCGGACAGCATCGCCATGGTGTCTTCGATCTGTTCCGAGTTCACGTCCTCGGGCGGCAATGCCGCGTTCAGCTCGTCATAGGTGACGTAGCCGCGCTCCTTGCCCTTGGCGACCATCTTCTTGACGGCGGCGTCGAGCGTGTCCAAGAGCGGGCTATCGGGCGTTTCCTCAGTGCGCGCTTCGCGCTCTTCGGTCGCTTGTGCCTTCGCCAATGTCGTCAACCCCTCGATAGGCGGCGGAAAAAGCGCCGCAGTTCCCCAGTTACGTCGTCTTCAAGGCCTTCATCCGCCCCATTGTAGCGGTTGTCGTGTCCCGGCCGAGATCGGCTTCCGCCTTCAATACTTCCGTCCGGATAGCGGTCGTCGTTATCTCGCGGAAAGTATCGGTCCACCCCCTGAGAGCGTCGTCAACGCTGCCGCCCGGCCGCGCGAAGCGGGCGTGCATGTAGGTCTCGTTGCTTAGCAGGGAGCGCAAAAGCGCACCAAATCCCTCACTGGTCAAGTGGTCTTTCAAAGCGGCAGAGTCAAGGTCCGCCCGTTCGGCGAGCGTGTTTAATGTCCGGGCCCGCAGTTTGTCAAGTTCTGGAACGGAAAACTCAACCATTCCAAGGGGTTCCTCGATCTGATCGAACATGCCCGGGTAATTGATCAGGGACGCGATCAGGACCCAATGGCGGATAATATCGGGAGTTGGAAGGGCCTGGGTCTCGGCCCGGGCGTCGGCCGTGACGGCGCCCTCCAGCTTGCCTGGCGGGCGTGATTTCCAGCCGCCCCGGCCCTTGCCGCGCCCAGCACCTTGGGGGGTGCTGCGCCCGGCGGTGCCGTCGCCCCATAGCTTGCGGGCGAAATAATCGGCGAAGTGCTTGCGGAATGTCGGGTCGGCGATGTCGCGGGCGAGTCCGTCCAACTGCTTCTGGACCCCGGCCCGGTCTTCCGGCGTCCTCGGCATCCGTCCACCGGTCACTTGCCGCCACAGCACCTCGGAAAGTGGCAGCGCGGCATCGACGACGGCATCGAAGGCGGCCCGGCCCTTGCTTGCGACCAAACTATCCGGATCCTCGCCGGCCGGCAGGATCGCGAAGCGGAGCCCATGCCCGGCCTTCATTAACGGAAGGGCCCGATGCGCGGCGCGGGCGGCGGCGCCCTGACCGGCGGCGTCGCCGTCGAAACAAAGCACCGGCTCCGGCGCCACCCGCCAGAGCTCCAACAATTGCTCGTCGGTCAACGCGGTGCCGAGCGGCGCCACCGCGTTGTCGATACCGTCCCGATAAAGGCCGATGACGTCCATGTAGCCCTCACAGACGATCACCCGGCCGGTCTTGCGGGCCGGGCCGCCGGCGTGGTTCAGCGCATAAAGCGAATAGCGCTTTTGAAATAACGGCGTTTCCGGGCTGTTCAGGTACTTGGGCTCGCCCTGGCCCAAAACCCGGCCACCGAAGCCGATGACCCGGTCCTGCCGATCCTCGATCGGGAATATCACCCGGCCCCGGAACCAGTCATAGGTTTCGCCCTGTTCGGGTTGCCTGAGCAGCCCGGCTTCCAGCATCAGTACCTCGGTGATGCCGTCGCGGGTCAATTCGCTCTTGAGCCGGCCCCGCGAATCCGGCGCGAAGCCCAGGCGGAAGCGCTTGATGACGGCGTCGTCGAGACCGCGCTTTTGCAAATACTCGAGCGCCGTTTTCCCTTCTGGCAGTCTGAGGCAGTGTTCGAAGAACTTGCAGGCGGCCTCGTTGACGTCGGCCAAGCCCTTCCGCTTTTCATATTTGGCCCGGTCCTCGGGCGACGA
>JAQBZY010000304.1 GCA_027620395.1 Pseudomonadota bacterium | reverse complement strand
TCGCCGCCGGCTTCATTCTGATGCTGGCCAGCCTGTTGACCGTCGCGCTTTCCACCGGCACGCCGCCGGGGCAAGGCGAGTACGTGGCACCTAGGCTCGAGGGCGGAAAGATTTTGCCGCCGGAATTCCGGCGTCCGGTTACCAAGGAATAGACAGCGTGGTCTCGATCAACTCGTCCCGCGATCCGACCGGCAAGCTCGATCCGATGCCATGGCTGACGGCGCCGGAAACCGACGCCGTGATGTCGGCGCTGGCGGCGGGCGGCAAGCCGGCCCGCTTCGTCGGCGGCTGTGTCCGCGACACCTTGGCCAAGCGGCCGGTCAAGGATATCGACATCGCGACGCCGGAGCCGCCCGAACGCGCCATGCAGCTTATGCAGAAGGCCGGCATCCGGGTCATTCCGACCGGGCTCAAGCACGGCACCGTCACCGCCATCATAGGCGAGATGACCTTCGAGGTGACGACGTTGCGGATTGACGTCGAGACCGACGGCCGCCGAGCCCGAATCGCCTACACCGACGACTGGATCGCCGACGCGGCGAGACGCGATTTCACCATCAATGCGCTTTCGGCCAACCGTGACGGCGATGTGTTCGACTATTACGAAGGTATTTCGGATCTGGCGCGCGGCCACATTCGATTCGTCGGCCGGGCCCAGGAACGGGTCGCCGAGGATTATTTACGGATTCTCCGCTTCTTCCGGTTCTATGGTCATTACGGCCGCCCGCCCGAAGACACGGACGGCTTCGCCGCCTGCCGCGCCGCCGCCGAGAAGTTGAAGACGCTATCGGGTGAGCGCATCCGCGACGAGCTTTTGAAAATTCTTCTGGCGCCGGACCCGGCCGATGTCATCATCCTGATGAAAGGTGCCGGCGTCCTTGAAGCCATTCTCCCCGAGGCGACCAAAATCGGCCGGCTCAGAAGCGCCGCCTGGTTGGTCAGCCGCGGCATCGTCGTCGACGGTGCGACGCCCGACCCGCTCCGCTGCCTGGCCGCCGTTCTGGGTCCGGACGCCAATGCCCCGGCGATTGCCAAGCGGCTCCGGCTTTCCAATCACGAGACCTCCAGGCTGGCCGGCATGTGCGCGGAGACGCCGGTGATGACGGCGGAAACGACGGCGGAGGAAATCAAGGTTCTGGTACATAAGCATGACGGCGAAATGATCCGGGACCGCGCCATCCTCGCCTGGGCCGACCGCCTGGCCGACGTCGCCAAGCTGCCCGGGAAGGAAACCGCCGCCCGCTTGACCCAAGTCGAGACGGCGGCCGAATGGTCGCCACCGCCGTTCCCGCTCGGCGGCGAGGACGCCAAGCGCTTAGGTGTCCCGGCGGGCCCCAAAATCGGCCGGCTGCTCCGCGCCGTCGAGGATTGGTGGTCGGCGGACGGGTTCCGTGCCGAACGGCCGCAATGCCTGGAGATCTTGAGCAAACTCACGGCTGGTACCGGAAAGGAGAAACCATGACCACGCTTCGGGTCTGCTTTGTCGGCGACAGTCTGTTGTTGGGTACCGGCGACGACGATTTTTTGGGCTGGCCGGGCCGCGTCATGCAGCGCGAACGGGAAGCCGGGCACGAGTTGACGATGTACAACTTAGGAATCCGCGGCGACACCTCGTCGATGATCGCCAGTCGCTGGCGCGCCGAGTGCGAGGCCCGGTTGCCGGCCGAGAACTGGTGTGCGCTGGTGTTTTCGTTCGGCTGCAACGACATGGCGATGGACGACGGCCAACTCCGGATTACGGTCGAAGAATCTGTCGCGACGGCCAGGCAAATGATGGCCGAGGCGAAGGCCTGGCTGCCAACGCTGTGGATTGGGCCGATGCCGGTCAACGACGACGACATGCCGTTTTCCTCGGCGCCCGGTCGGGCGCGGTATCTGTCGTCTTCCAGAAACGCCGTGCTTGGCGACATGTATGAAGACTTGGCGGCGGAGTTGGGCATTCCCTATCTCGATCTCTTTACGCCGCTGGCTGCCAGTTCCGACTGGCCGAAATATTACGTCAAGGGCGACGGCGTGCATCCGATGCGGGCCGGCCATGCCATGGTCGCCGATCTGGTGATCGGCTGGGACGGTTGGCGGAAATGGTTCGAATGAGTGCGCTTAGCGGGCGGCAGCGGCGGCGCGGTCCGCGCTTTCGCGGACCTCGGCCATGACCCGATAGGCATTGGCATCGAGATTGTAACTGGTCAGCGCAGCAAGCCCAGAATCGCGCTGGGTGCGGACGACGCGGGCCCGGATCTCGACCGGTCGCATATTGCCGGCGTGATCCTCGGAGCCCTCGGGATCGCCAAGCGCGAGGCCGGTGATGTTGATCAAAGCGCCGCCGAAAAGTTGCCCGGCCATGTCTTCGACCAGGAAGCCGCCGAAGCTCCATTCGACGGCCGGATACCAATGACCACCGATCCGAACCATAAGACGCGGCGCCGGCTGCCGGTCGTGGCGGCGCCTGTCCTCGTTAAATTGTTTGGTATCGCCCATGCCGCAAAAACTAGGTGCGACCGATCCGTCCGGCAGTGACGGCGGTCACCCACCGGTCACGATGGCGGGACGAAGACGCTGCCGGCCATCAACGGCCGGGCGGTCCGGTAGACGGTGACGCTTTCGGCATGGACATCCGAGTTGCTGACGCGGACCTGCGCGTCGACCGGCAACACGCCGGAAGGATTGGCCAGACGGAGATCGCCCGGTTGCGGGCGGACCAGTGCATTGGCGACGGAGCCCGGTATCCGACAGGCGACAGCCAAACACATGGCGCCGGTCAGCGGCAGCACCCGGTGCACTTGGCCCATGGAGACGACCCGGGCCGCCAGATCGGCCAATGCCGGATCGACCTCGACCCCGGCCAGCGTGCGGTAGGGCATCGGCTTGCCGACGATCCCGATCTTCGGATTGCCGAGCGGCGCCTTGTCGGGTGTCTTGGCCAGGCCCATGGCAACGGCGGCGGCACGGCGTACATTATCCAGGGTTTCCATGAACGCCTTGTCGGCTTCCAACTCGGCGACGGATTCCGATCCGGTCTTACCGAACCGTTCGGCGGCGACGATGACGACGGCGTTGGAGGCATCGACCAGACTGGCCTCGACCCGGCCGACGCCGTCCACATCCAAAATGTCGAGCGCGTTGCCGGTCGGCAGCAGCGCCTTGGTGGTGGCGCCGCCGGGGTCCAAATAATCGAGACGGATCCGCGAGCCCGACCCGGCGACACCCGGGATCACAAAATCGCCAGCTTCGTCGAAGCGGCCGTCGCGGACCGAAAAAGTGGCGTGATAAATCTTGTTGGTGTTGGTGTTGAGGACCCGGACCGTCATCTCGCCGTCGCCCGCGGCCTTGAGGATGCCGGCATCGACGGCGAACGGCCCGATGGCCGATGAAAGATTACCGCAGGTCGCGCTGTAATCGACCAGTGGCTGGTC
>JAQBZY010000303.1 GCA_027620395.1 Pseudomonadota bacterium | reverse complement strand
GAAGTCGGATCAATCTTGCCGTTGCCGGCGACTCTCGCGGCAGCGAATGCGGCCAGCATCATCAAAGTTCCCGTTCGAACTTCAGCCTGACCCGTCCCGGCGCTGAAAACGACCGCCGGTGTCGTTAGAACTAGAAGCACACCGAGCAGCGCCCACGTCCGGTCGACATGACGGTGGATCAAGGCATAAAATAGGCCAGCAAGTCCCCAGCCGCTGATGCAGAGCCAAGCGTTGGCTGCAAATTCGCCGCCCAAGGCGATGGCGGCTGCATAACCAAGATGCATCAGGTGCGGCGTCGCTCCGTCAATGGCTCGCGGAATGGCAAAGATCTGCGCCCTGGCCAAAAAGCGGCGCGGGGTCTCAAAATGATAGGCCATGGTGTCGGCGTCGGCTTGCGGTGCCAAGGCTTCGACGACGTCCAGCGCCAAGACCACGAAGATCAATGCGATGAGCACCCATTCGAGACGTCGGACCGGTTCGAAAGGCTCCCACGGTGGCGCGTTTCTGAGGAATATCAGTCCAACCGAGAGGATGGCCAATACGGCCGTGATCACGCCAGGTGTGAGGTGGCCAGTGAGCCCCGGAAAAAACAGGAGCCAACCGATAAGGCTGGCGCCAATCGCAAACGATACCGCAATAGTTTCGGCGGATCGCATTGATCGCAAGAGGCCAAACCCCTTGAGAACGGCAGCGCCGCCGCCAAGCGCTGACGCACCCATCCAAATTCCGACTAACCAGGCCATGCTTATAAAATTTCCGTCCTCATATGCTTCAGCCGACGGTCGCCCGCAGGACGGTTTCAATCAGCGATTTGAATTGAAACAAATAGGCGATGAGGATGATGCCTATCCATGCGGCGCTGATGAGGTCGAATCGATTCACGAGGAATCCGTCTTCGCGATGAAGCCGCGCCGCGCAACGATCAGCATGGCGCTTGTCAGGGCAATATCATGAAGCCACCACGTAGACCAAGCACCGTAGTTGAAATGCCAAAGCATCATAATGACCAGCACGATCGTGATGAATTGAAACCGCCCGATTTGATCGTTTTGAAAGCCACGATCAGCGCTCGATAGCAATAGATAAAGGATACCCAAAAACAATCCGAAGCCGATTGCGCCGGTTTCGAGAAGAATCTGTAGCGAAACATTATGAGGATGCGATGGTATCGCCTCGCCGACGAACCCCACCCGCGGATCCATCAAATGCTTTTTATTGCCGAGATACCGGGAAGAACCGAGGCCCCAACCGAGGATCGGCTTCTCCCGAATAAGATTGATCGTATATTCCCATATATGGGCCCGGTATATGACGGATAGGGCCGCGGAACTGTTTCCTTGAATCACCCGGCCCACATCTGGCGCGGAGAAGATTTTTCCGCTTCCACCCACAATGACGGCGGTGATGACAATAACGGAACCGAATAATATCCGCATCCGATGGCGGCCGAGTTTCAGGCTGACGTACGCGATGAGCATTGCAATCGGCACCGACGCCATGAGGGTGCGAGACTTGAAACAGGCGAGAAAAATAATTAGGCCCACAATAATTGTCATCGCCAATATCCTTCTCCCGTCAACCCACGCCGCATAGGCCAAGATCAAGGACATCAATGCCGCGAGGGTCGCGGCGGCCTTGAACCAGAAGAACCCGTAATTGTCTTGGACCGTCCGTTCGAATACCGCAAACGACACCTTGCCGGCAGTCGCCATGTCGAGAACCCAAAGGACCGTGACGATGGAGACTGAGATGGATAGGGCGATGATCGCCCGGCGGGCCCAGGCGCGGGGCAGCAGACTGGCGCCAAATGTCAGGAAAAAAACTGTGAGCGCGGTACCGGTAAATTTCGCAATCGAGTAGACGCCGACTTGAAAATCGGGTGTCCGGGACACGTTGACTAAAAGAAGCACCGCCCATCCGCCAATAAGCAGCGTCAGATTTCCAGGCGTGCGGGCCACGATTTTGCGAATGGCTTCAGGGCCGATGGCAATGGCGGCGCCCAAGGCCGCCGCCACGCATAGCGGCACAATCGCCAGATGCCGGAAATAGGACACTATAGGTGCCAGGAAGGCGCATGCGACGAACACGCCGCCAAGTAGCTGCGGGTTTCGGCTTGTCATTATAGTCATTAATATTCGATCCGCTCCAATTCACACTCAACGGCTAGTCTTGAGCATATGGCGCCACTTAAGCCCAATGAATTTTCATTAATCATTCATTGCGGCATGCAAATCCCGCCTGGGAGTCGTGGACGATGAATTCAGCATCGCTTGAATACTGAGCGCGATCAGGCGTACCGCGAACGTTACGGCATAGCGGAGAGCGTGTCGACGATTGGCGCGGATTGCTTCCCCGTAGATCACGACGATCCGCGTCCAAAACGCCAAGAAAGCGCGAAACCGGTTCAGGCGTAGATACGGAAGATATCGGATCGCAATGAGCTCGCAACACTTGAGCCGGCGATCTGTAACGGTCATCAGGCCGCCCGGGGTGCGGTGATACTTCGCCAACGCTTCGCCGAACATGGTAAAGCGCACTTTCGGATCGCGGAGCAGCGCCAGCCAGAGTTCGAAGTCCTGGGCGTTGCGTAGAGATTCGTCAAAGCCGCCGACGGCGAGCGTCAGGGCTCGGCGGGTCACGACGCTGATGCTCGGGATATAACCGCGCACGTACAACGACGTATAAGGATCGCTTCCCATGACGGACCGCTCGTGACAACGGACATGCACATCCCTGGCGCCGTCATCGACTAGGTAATCATGGGCAATCATGTCGGCGCCGGTTTCCGCGATTACCTGCATGGATCGCTCGATCTTCGCCGGCAGCCATTCGTCGTCGGCGTCCAGAAATGCCAGGTACTCCTGAGTCGCCCCAACGACTCCCGCATTGCGGGCGGCGCCCGCGCCCTTGTTCGGTTGGCGAATGATAACCAGCCTGGCCGGTAGCAGGCGGTCGCTATACGACTGAGCGGCATCCGCCGTGCCGTCCGCCGAACCGTCGTCGACGACGATGACTTCGGCCGGTAGTCGTGTCTGCTTGGCAATGGACGCGAGGGCGCGTCCTATGACGCCGGCCGCATTGTAGGCGGCGATGACGACGCTGACCGGCGCCAACTCACGCGGCATCGGCGATATCCTTCAAGGTCGCATTGGGTGCCGATAACGGCATCGTGCCGCCGGTAAACATACGAACCGCAAGTTCAAGGGCCAGCAGCGTATAGATGCGATACCCGTGACGCCCCGGACTTGCCATCAGCGCCTTGATGCCGCTTGCCGACCACCAGCCCCGTTCGATCGCTGTTTTCGACATCAGTAGTTTCTCGGCCGCCATTCCGACATCGCCTTTAATCCAGGTCGGGACTGGAGAGACGAAGCCGCGCTTGGGCGCGCTCAGAACCGATTCCGGCAGATAACGGCTC
>JAQBZY010000302.1 GCA_027620395.1 Pseudomonadota bacterium | reverse complement strand
TGGCAACAAACATCATGCCCGGCCTCGCGGATCGCGGCGGCCGCCTCCAGGTTGCGCTCCAATGCCAAGGCGCAGCCGAAAATCGTGAGCGGCATGTCATGCGCGGCAAACAGCCGCATCAGCCGCCAGAACCCGGCCCTGCTACCATATTCGAACATCGACTCGGCGCCCAGATTCCGGGCGCCGGACGCGAACGATGGGCCGGGACCTTCGGTTAGGCCGGTTTCCGTTTGCGCCTCGCCGTCGAAAATCGAGGCTTCCGAGCCTTCCTCGTAATTGATCACGAAATTGACGGCCAGGCGGGCGCCGCCGGGCCATCGCGGGTCCGGTGGGTTGGCGCCATAGCCAACCATGTCACGAGGATAGTCTGACGTCACCGCGCGCTCCTCCGTCTCTGGTCACACAAGCATTTGTGCCGCAAGGCAGCATGGTAAAGCGAACCTCCGATCCAGACAAACAATCTCGCGAAAGCGCAAAGCCCGGCGGATTCAGGTCGCGAATGCGCTAGGCCATCAACAAGACCCATGGCCAAAGCCTACGAGCCGCGAGATTATTCATTTACCGTCCCTGGAATTCCGCCTGGATTTCCGTAGTCTGTATTTGAATAGGTTCTGGCGGCCTTGGCTCCGATACAACAGGATCGAGGCTCGAAGTCGGGGCCAAAACCATCGAAGCACGCCAACACCGGTCGTCACCGATCATTAAATTTATCCTTCAGGTCCTCCAGCATTTGCCGTTCCTCTCTTTGCCGTTCCAGTTTCTGTGCTTCCTCGTCTGCCAGGCGCGCTTCGGTCTCTTCATCGCTCTCGGGCCTGTGAAAATGGACCTTTACATGCAAGCAATAATCCCTGCGTGAATCGCGAAAACCGACGGTTTCAAAGGCGGCACTTTCTCGATATTCCTCCGGCACCAATCCGAGATATTTCTCGACCCATGGGATCAGATCGACCAGTTTCTTTGGCATCCGGTTCCACCCGGGTCCAAATTCCTCTTCGCAATTCAGCACGACAGTTTTGGACTTCCTAATCATAGCCTTCCCTCGCCGGCTTCCTCATGGCGTAGTGCACCATGTTCTATCTCCCTTCCCCCACTAATTTCAGGGAGTTCTTGAGCATATCCACGGCTCGATCATAACGCATCCCGTGCGGGGTGCGTGCGCCTCGGTTATCGGAGTGATTGCCGCGTCGACCAAGCCCCGACAGCTTCGCAAATTGAAGGCAAGGAAGCTGTCAGGCGATGTTTGCTTGGATGACGACGAATTTGGTCACATTGCATTTCAACGACGCCAGGTCATCACATCGCGGCTGCCGCATGTCCGCGGAGACAAATTCATTCTGTCAGCGGCGGGATTTACCTATTATTTGCAACGAATTGGAGGCCAGCCGGGAAAAGTCTGCTAACATCGGTCCGACGCAAATATGGAGGCTCAAATGGCCGGGAAAGTATACAGAGTGACCCATGTGGTCGGTACATCTACAGATTCCGTCGGCGATGCCATTCGTACGGCGGTCAGCACCGCGTCCAAATCCATACGAAATCTCGACTGGTTCGAAGTCGGAGAAATTCGCGGCAGCATAGCAGATGGCGAAGTCACCGAATTTCAGGTGAACCTTAATATCGGTTTCAGATTCGATAGTAAGTAACAGAAGTCCGCGCCGCGCGGCGCCGTTACCGTCCGTGACGGGCGGCAGCCGTACTTTGGGACATGTTGATGACGCGCATCGATTAGCCGGAGCGCGATATGCCGCTCCGATGTTCGGTCCCATTGCGCCCAGCTTTCGTTATCGTGACAATGCCTAAAGCAGCAACAACGAAGGTGCAGCGTCATGACGACGATCATCCAGGGCGGCAGGCTCATCGATATCAAGAAGCACCAGGCTCCGCCTGCCGACATTCTGATTGAGAACGATGTCATCCGGGAAGTTGGCCCGGCCGGCATGGCGGCGCCGAATTCCGCAACGGTGATCGACGCGTCGGGCAAACTAATGATGCCCGGGCTCGTCAATGCGCACACCCATGGCCACGGCAACCTCGGCAAGGGCATGGGCGACCGTTGGACGCTGGAACTGCTGCTCAACGCCGGTCCCTCGGTCAGCGGCGGCCGGGTGCTTGAGGATAAATATCTCAGCACCCTGATCGGAGCCGTCGAGATGATCCGAAAGGGCTGCACCGCCGCCTACGACCTGACCTACGAGTTTCCAATGCCGACACCGGAGGGCATGGAGGCGATGGCGCGTGCCTATTCGGATGCGGGCATGCGCGCGGTACTGGCGCCCATGATGGCCGACCGAACGTTCTATCAGGCGATCCCCGGCCTTTACGACGCCCTGCCCGAAGCGTTGCAGAAAGAAACGGAGAAATTTCAGGTAGCGCCCTACGATGCGACGCTCGAGGCCTGCACCAGCGTGCTAAAAAACTGGCAATTCGCCCGCGCGCAGGTCGCGCCCGCGCTGGCGCCCACCATCCCGCACCACTGTCACGAGGCGTTCCTGACGGCGGCCCGCGACATGGCGCGTGACTGGGACATCGGGTTTCATACCCATCTTTTGGAATCCAAGGTCCAGGCGATCGCCGGCATGGAGATTTATGGCAAGACGCTCTGTGCCTATTTGGACGATCTCGACATTATCGGACCTGATTTCACTGCGGCACATGCGGTATGGCTCGACGAGGATGATATGCGCCGGTTGGCGGACAAGGGCGCCTCGGTGGCGCATAATCCCGGCAGCAATGCACGGCTCGGCAACGGCCTCGCGGCTGCGCGGCGGATGCGCGACTTTGGGCTCAACGTTGGCATCGGCACCGACGGCGCCTCGTGCTCGGACAATCAGAATATGTTCGAGGCGATGCGCGCCGCTTCATTTGTCTCGCGGGTTCAGGACCTCGACTACGAGCGCTGGCTGAGCACGGACGAAGTTCTGACGATGGCTACCGAGGGTAGCGCGCGGGCACTCGGCTTTAAGGGCAAGATCGGGGCGGTCCGCCCCGGCTACAAGGCCGACATCGTCTTTCTGGATCTTGGCAGTATCAATTACGTGCCCCTCAACGATCCGACAAATCAGCTCGTCCACAGCGAAGACGGCACTGGCGTCGATAGCGTCATGATCGGCGGCCGCATGGTCATGGAGAACCGCCGCATGACCACCATTGATGAGGCAAAACTTGCCCGTGACGCGGAGGTAGCGGTCGAACGGCTGCGCGCCGCCAACGCGAGCTCCAAAATGCTGGTGGAAAAGCTCGAAGACGTGGTCGGACGATTTTGCGTCGGCCTTTCGCGGCAGGCCTATCACGTCGAACGTCACGCCCCTTGCGCCACTGAAAGCTAGCTCGATCCGCGTGGCTCCAGTTTCCAATTGGTCGATCCCTATGCTCGGGATTGAGCGGCTGGCGGACATGGGATGAAATCGAGATTAGGCTTGAAGAG
>JAQBZY010000301.1 GCA_027620395.1 Pseudomonadota bacterium | reverse complement strand
GCTTCGGTTGGCCGATGCCGGCGAGTCCCTGCCGGCATTCAAATCAGTGCCGTTCGTCGAGGGCTGAACCGGCCGAAACGACGCTTTCGGTCCCGGCGTCCAGGGTGTATGAACGCCGACCATGACGGCATTGATTACCAGCACCGACGAGCTTTCGACTTTTTGCCGCTCGTTCAAGGGCGAGCCATACGTCACCGTCGATACCGAGTTCATTCGCGAAAGCACCTTCTGGCCAGAACTCTGTCTGGTGCAGGTCGGCGCTTCAGAAGGCGCTAGGGCGATCGACACCTTGGCCAGCGGCATCGACTTGTCGCCGCTGTTCGACGTCATGGCCGATCGGGATATTCTCAAGGTTTTCCACGCCGCTAGGCAGGACTTGGAAATATTTCTGCATTTGTCGGGACAACTACCGGCACCGATTTTCGATACCCAGGTCGCGGCGATGGTGTGCGGCTTTGGCGACTCGGTCGGCTACGAGAACCTGATCAGCAAGCTGGTCAAAGCCAAGATTGACAAGGGGTCAAGGTTTACCGATTGGAAACTGCGGCCGCTATCCGAGCGACAGCTCGACTATGCGTTGGCCGACGTAATTCACCTGCGCCCGGCCTATGAGATTCTCGCTGGCAAGCTCGAACTTTCCGGCCGGCAAGCATGGGTGCGTGAGGAAATGGCGATCCTCGAGGATCCGGCGACATATGTCGTCGAACCGGCCGAGGCCTACCATCGGATCAAGGTCCGGGGCGCCAGCGGTAAAATGCTATCGGTGCTGCGTGAAGTCGGCGCCTGGCGCGAGCTTGAAGCTCGGCGCCGTGATTTGCCCCGCAATCGCGTTCTGCGCGACGAGGCGCTTTTGGAAATCGCGCACCGGATGCCGCACACGGTTGACGATTTGGCCAAGACCCGTGGCCTCGGCCGACGGCTGGCTGAGGGGTCGTCCGGGGCAACGTTGTTGGAAGCTGTCAGCAAAGGCACCGAGGCGCCGAAGTCGGAGTGGCCGACGTTGCAGGATCGACAGGAGTTGCCGTCCTGGACGGCGGCGGCGGCGGAGCTTCTCAAGGTATTGCTAAAGATGAAATGCGCCGAGGCCGATGTCGCCGCGAAGTTGGTTGCCAGCGCCGCCGATGTCGAGATGATTGCGGCCTTCGGCGACGAGGCCGACGTGGCGGCGCTAAAAGGTTGGCGGCGGGCCGTTTTCGGCGACGACGCACTTCGGCTCAGAACTGGTGAATTGTGTCTGACGCTCGACAGGGACCGCATTAAGGTCATCCCATCGCCGCCGAAGGACGCGGCCGTCGCTGAGTGATCTCAGCGCCGGGACACGTTTCCCTGCAGACCGAGAATTCGAGCCAAGCTTCTAAATCGGCGGTCGACGGTTTCGCTTCTGAAGATTTCGGTGCTGCCCGGCAAGTGCAGGATCAGCCGCTTTCCCGACCGCTCCATCCGCGTTGCCGCCAATAGTCCCGGCGCCGATCCGGAAACGGTGTGGGCAAGCCGGATAGCGCGGCCGATACCCTCGACTTTTGCCAGATCCTCGGGCGCTAATAGGCCGCGGACAGAGTTGACCAGGGAGGCGTTTGGATCGCCGTTGTAACGCACATAGACGCTGGTCGCGACTCGGTCGGGATGCGATAGGCCGGCGTAGGGCAGACGAAGACATCTGTAGAACGCGTGCTCGGCACGGTAATCGGGGTGCTCGTTCCAGGCGATGTCGGAAAGCAGGCACGCCACTTCGATGCGGCGCTGCTCCGTCGGCGTCAAATTCGGAAAGATCGGCCGGACCCAATCGACGATTTCCTGGCCCTTGAGGGCGAAACGGCCACTATTCTCTGCCAACGTCAACGCGCCGGCGATCAATGGATCCTGGTGGCGGATGTCCTCGGGCAGGCGTTTCAGCATCTGCCCCTCGCGCATGCCGAACCCCGAGAACACGACCTGCTTCGGTTTCGCGGCTTCGATCAACGACGCCAGAACCTCGGCCGCGAACGGTATGCTCTTGATCCGGTTCGGCGTGATGATTGGAATTTTCTTAAGTGTGCCCTGCGATAGACCGGCAAGCAGGCGCGAGAGCCTGAGGGCATCGTCGGCGCGAAGCGCATAATTGTCGACAATGTGCAGCGGATAATTTGTCTGCTCGATAAAAATGCGGGCGATTGTCCGGACGATGCCACCGGCCAGGTACATTTTCTTGCCGGAAGCGCCTTTCAACAACTTGGCGGTCTTCAGATGCTTTTCGACGATCGCCTTGCCGCGTTTGATTTTGTTGTCAGCCATTTCTCGAAGCAAAACGTGGCCAAGCGGCAGCGTGCCGAACGCTGCGAGCCGGCCCTTGTCGAGAACGACGAGATCGAGCGAGCCGCCGCCAAGATCGCCGAGAACGCCGTCGGCGTCAGGTACGCCGACGATCAGGCCGAGCGCCGCAAGTTCGGCTTCCTCGGCACCGCTGAGGATCGTCACCGGCGTGCCGTAGGTTTTTTCGACGATCTTGACGAAGTCGGCACCATCGCTTGCTTCGCGGACTGCTGCCGTGGCGACTAGATCCAAGCTTTCGACGCCCATCGACTGCGCCAGACGGACGAATCGTCCGATGCTGCGTATGGCGCGTTTTACGCCGGTTTTGGAAAGGTGTCCGGTACTCGACAAGCCTTCGACCAGACGGCATTCGGATTTTTCGTTGAACATCGGCACCGGCAGGCGGTCCGGGACATCATAGACGACAAGACGGACGGTGTTGGAGCCGATGTCGACGACTCCCAGCCGGCCATGAACGGTTGGGAAATCTTTCTGGCGTGGCAATGTTGAATTGGGCACCCGGTGATCCTAAGGAATGACGGAAGGCCGTCAATGTCTTGGGTCAAGTGGCGGATTTTGTCTTTTTTGAAGACCCGGCTTTCGGTTTTTTCGGCCCGCCTTGGGCTGATCCGCGGCCGGACAGGCTTGGGTTGGTCATGAAATACTCGTGCGCTGAAAACGGATGCGGGTCGCGGATTCTCTCGAATCGGCCGTCCGGCAGCATAGTCCAGCTTTGCGCCGTGTCGCGAAGATTGGTCAGCATGGTCTCTTCGAGAACCTGCTGATGCACGGTCGGATTTTCGATTGGGATCATGATTTCGAGCCGACGGAAAAGATTTCGCGGCATCAGATCGGCTGAGCAGATGAACACCTTGGCGTGCCGGCTCGGCAGCGCGTGCCCATTGGCGAAGCAGTAAATCCGGGAATGCTCGAGGAACCTGCCAACGATACTCTTGACCCGGATATTTTCGCTCAGACCCTTGACGCCCGGTCTCAGGCAGCAAATACCCCGGATCACAAGATCCACCGGCACGCCGGCGCTTGAGGCGCCGTAGAGTTTTTCGATGATTCCGGCGTCGACCAGCGAATTAATTTTCATCCAGATGCCGCTTGGCTTGCCGGCCCGGGCGTTGGCGGTCTCGGTGTCGAT
>JAQBZY010000300.1 GCA_027620395.1 Pseudomonadota bacterium | reverse complement strand
CAGCAATGCCGCCGATTGGCTTGACCGGCTTGGACGCCCGATCATCGGCAACTCGCGCATCCCGGTTCTCGGTTCGGTCGGACGCAGCCGCCTCGACGCTGACCGTGTCTTTCCCGGTCTGAGTGCGGTCGGCAAGCATCATCAAAACCAGAGCGGCGGTGGCCAAAATCATGACCGACGATTGCCTCGCCGTCATCGCAAGGTGAATGGGCATGGATTCCTCCTGGAACATGAAACCGTCCCAGAGGAACATCGGAATGGGGCGTGAATGGGCTTGCGGCGGGGTGTTTTCGAGGCAAAATCCGCCGCCCGCGCCTTGCCCGGGCCAGCTCGACGGCGTAGAGTCCGGCCGTTTTCACACCAG
Organism: Pseudomonadota bacterium; assembly: GCA_027620395.1. Classification (GTDB taxonomy): domain Bacteria; phylum Pseudomonadota; class Alphaproteobacteria; order Rhodospirillales; family Casp-alpha2; genus JAQBZY01. The sequence continues at coordinate 3,080 of JAQBZY010000300.1, read as the reverse complement.
CGGAGCACCCCATGACCTTCATCGCCGATCGCCTCAGCGCCATCAAGCCGTCGCCGACCATCGCCGTCGCCCAAAAGGCGCGCGATCTTCAAGCCGCCGGCCGCAACATCATTTCCTTGGGCGCCGGCGAGCCGGATTTCGACACGCCCAAGCACATCATCGAAGCCGCCAAGAAGGCCATGGATGACGGCTTGACCCGCTACACCGCCGTCAACGGCACGGCCGAGCTGCAAGACGCCATCATCGGCAAGTTCAAGCGTGACAACGATCTCACCTATACCCGGAACGAGATTCACGTCAGCTGCGGCGGCAAGCCGGTGCTGTTCAACGCCATGATGGCGACCATCAATCCAGGCGACGAAGTGATCGTGCCGGCACCCTATTGGGTTAGTTATCCGGACATCGTGGTCCTGTTCGGCGGCGTGCCGGTGTTCGTCGATTGTCCGAAGGACGCCGATTTCAAAATGACGCCGGCGCAATTGGAAGGCGCGATCACGCCGAAGACCAAATGGCTGGTATTCAATTCGCCCTCGAATCCGACCGGCAGTTGTTACACGGAAGCGGACATGAAGGCGCTGGGCGAAGTCTTGAAGCGGCATCCGCAGGTCTGGGTGATGACCGACGATATCTATGAGCATCTGACCTATGACGGCTTCAAGTTCACCACCATCGCCCAAGTGGTGCCGGAACTTAAGGCCCGGACGCTGACCGTCAACGGCATGTCGAAGGCGTACTGCATGACCGGCTGGCGGGTCGGCTTCGCCGGCGGCCCGGACAATCTGATCAAGGCCATCACCAAGGTGCAGTCACAAAGCATCACCCACACGTCGTCGATCAGTCAGGCCGCCGCCGTCGCGGCACTCAACGGCCCGCACGACTTCATCCCGACGCACAATGCCATCTTCAAGGAGCGCCGCGATCTGGTGGTCAGCATGCTCAATCAGGCCAATGGGATCAGTTGCGCGACGCCAGAAGGCGCGTTCTATGTCTATCCGTCGATCGCCGGCACGCTCGGCCGCAAAACGCCGACCGGGAAAGTCATCGGCAACGACGAGGATTTCGTGACCGAGCTTCTTGAAGCGGAAGGCGTCGCCGCCGTGCATGGCGAGGCATTCGGCTTGAGCCCGCACTTCCGGATTTCCTACGCCACCGGCACCGATCTACTGGAAGATGCCTGCCAGCGAATCCAGCGCTTCTGCGGCTCGTTGAGTTGAACCTTTCTCATCCTGAGGAGCCCGCGTGGCGGGCGTCTCGAAGGATGAGGTTGTTTTGAAGAAAATCACCCCGCCAGACCGCGCTGCATGACGCTCGACATCCGCCGCGTGAAGGCCTGCGGGTCCAAGACCGGCTCGCCTTCGACGATCCGCGCCTGATCGAGCAGCAGCAACGCCGCGTCCTCGAGCACCGGGTCGCTGGGCTTGGCCTCGGCGATGCCGGCCAAGCGCGTGATCAGGCCGTGCGTCGGGTTAATCTCAAGCACGCGGGCGGAAAGACCGTCGATCTGCTTATGCTGCTTCAAGAGCCGCTCCAGGTGCATGTCGAGGCCGTGGTCGTCGGCGACCAGACAGACCGGGCTTTCGGTCAACCGGTCCGAGGTCCGCACGTCCTTGACCTTGTCGCCGAGTGCCGCTTTGAAAGCGGCGATCAGGACATCGAGACCAGCGGCCGTCTTTTCGGCTTCGCCATTCTTCTTGCCGGCGCCGTCCTGGCCATCGGCGCCCTTGATCTTGGCGAGGTCGATGCCGCCCCGGGTTGCCGACTTGAACGATTTTTCTTGATACTTTTCGATCGAGGTCAGCCAAAATTCATCGACCGGATCGGTCATGTAAATGACCTCGATCCCTTTGGCGCGGAAGCCTTCGAGCTGGGGGCTCTTTGCAACTTGCTCGGAGTCCTCGCCGGTAATGTAATAGATGGCTTCCTGCCCGTCCTTCATCCGCGAAACGTAATCGGCGAGCGAGGTCCAGCCGTCCGTGCCGCTGGAGCGGAACCGCGTCAACTCCAGCAGTTTTTCTCGGTTGTCGGCATCCTCATGCAGACCTTCCTTGAGGACCATGCCGAAAGCGTCCCAGAACGTCGCGTATTGTTCCGGCTCCTTCTCGGCCTTCTTGGCCAACTCGCCGAGCACCCGTTTGACCAAGCCCGATTTGATTTTCTTCAAGGCCGGGTTTTGCTGCAGCATTTCCCGGCTCACGTTCAAGTCGATGTCTTCGGAGTCGACGACGCCCTTGAGAAAGCGGAGATACGCCGGCACCAGCGCTTCGCAATCATCGGTAATGAAGACCCGTTTGACGTAGAGTTTCACCGCGCCCTTGCGATCCGGGTGGAACAGATTGAACGGCCGCTCGGTCGGAATGAACAACAGATTGGTGTAACTGACGACGCCCTCGACTTTATTATGGATAGTCATCCACGGCTCGTCATAGGCCATGCCGACGTGATGATAGAGCTCGGCGTACTGCTCGGCGGTGATGTCCTTCTTATCGCGGGTCCAAATCGCCGACGCGCTGTTCAGCGTCTTGTCGGTACCGTCCTTGCCGGTCCTCTTGAGGATCACCGGAACCGCGATGTGGTCGGAGTAGCGCTTGACGATGTTCTCGACGCGGAGCGCCTCCAGGTATTCCTTGGCGGCATCTTTTTTAAGATGCAGCGTCACATCAGTGCCGCGCCCGGCACGAGTGGCCGGTTCGATCTCGAACGATCCGCGGCCGTCCGAGGTCCAGCGCCAGGCCGTATCCTCGCCGGCGCGGCGGCTCGTCACTTCGACTGAGTCCGCGACCATGAACGCGGAATAAAAACCGACGCCGAACTGGCCGATCAGTTGCACCCCGGCGTCCTTGCCGCCCTTGCCATCTTTCCCCGCCGCGTCCTTCAACGACTGCATGAAAGCCTGAGTGCCGGAGCGGGCGATGGTGCCAAGCGCGTCAACCAAATCTTCCTTGTTCATGCCGACGCCGTTGTCGGAAATGGTCAGCGTCTTGGCCTTGGCGTCGAGTGCGATCTCGATTTTGAATTCGCCGCCGCCGTCCAAAAGTTCCGGCTTGGTCAAAGCCTCGTAACGAAGCTTGTCGCAGGCATCG
>JAQBZY010000299.1 GCA_027620395.1 Pseudomonadota bacterium | reverse complement strand
CCGAATGCCGAGAGTTCGGTCAGCGTCACGCCGCGGCCGACCCCCCATCGCACCCGCCCGGGCGCGATGGCATCGAGTGTCGCCAATCGCTCGGCGATGCGAACCGGGTCGTGCAGCGGCAACGGTATGATGGCGAAACCGAGCTTGATCCGCCGCGTCGCCTGGGCCACGGCGGCCAGGATCATTTCAGGCGCGGCCGAGCTTGAATAGTCGCCGAGGAAGTGATGCTCCGGTAACCACAACGTGTCGATGCCGGCGGCCTCGGCGCCAGCGGCAATGGCGATGGCATCGGCGACCGCATTCGCCGAGTTGCGCCCGGCCCAAGGCGGCGTCGCCAATTCGATGAATAGGTCGAGATGCACGCCGGACCCTTCTGGACTGCATAAAAGTCGACCTGACCATAGCGCGATGATGTGGCGCTTTTCCAGACCGCATTGTTGACTGGGAATGTCGACGGCTGGCGCCGCCGAGGCGTCGGTTAGGCCGCGACCTGTTCTTTCGCCTGCTTGGCGTCCCGTCGTGCCGCCTTGGCCTCGGTTGAGCAGAAGAGACCGTACATCAGTTCCAGCAGCTTGCGGACTTCCTCGCTGGCGAGCGCATAGTAGACGGTTTTGCCGTTGCGGCGGGTGGTCACCAGATCGTCGGCCCGCAGCCGTGCCAACTGTTGCGACAGCGTCGGCTGGCGCAAGCCGAGCGCTGCTTCCAGATCGCTGACAGACCTTTCGCCCTCGCTCAGGTGGCACAGAATCAGCAGCCGGTTTTCATTGGCCAGCGCTTTCAAAAACTCGGCCGCATGGGTCGCCCCTTCGAGCATCGCATCGTCGACCATATACCCTCCTCGCCCCTGGGCATCTTCGCTGCAATCAGCCGGCGAATCGCCTAGGACGGTTTAGTAATGTCACATTGTACAATTAAACAATATACATTTTATGAATGTGTATTAATGAATATGTTGCGAGAATCAGAATTCGAGATCGGCGGTGATGGCCTCGATGCCCTTGAGGGCGCAGGCATGATCGAGATCGCCGCCGGGTGCACCGGACACACCGATCCCGCCGACCAAGGCGCCGCCGGCCAGCACCGGCAGGCCGCCGCCGACGAACAGCGCGTCATGGATGTGCCGAATGCCCGATTGCTGCTGGCCGGGGCCGGTAAATTCCAGCATGTCGATGGTGTTGGCGCGGAAGTTGATCGAGGTCCAGGCCTTGCGCCTGGCGGTTTCCGGCGTATGCGGGCCGGCGAAGCGATCGCGCAGGATCACTTGGACGCCGCCGGCCGAGTCGAGCACCGCGATGGCCACCTGATAGCCCTGGGCGCGGCAGGCGGCGAGCGTCGACTGGGCTAGCTTGGTCGCCAATTCGAGGGTCATTTTCTTGAAGGTGACGAGCCCGTCGGCCTTGGCGGGCATGCTGCCGGCGGCCAATAGAAGGGCAGTTAGAAGAAGATAGAGAAGGCGCATGGAATGAACTCCCCAGCAGGCGGTGATTTGCCGAAAGTATATATCACAATATTCGAATATGACAGATGGTTGCCGGTGGTTGGCATTTTGTCAGCCTGCGGGTGCCGTCGCCTTGACCGACGGTCTTGCGGAAATCGCGTCGAACCATTCGGCGAGGTCCGGCCACGGGTCCGTCGGCACCAGCTCGATTCGGTCGGCCAATCCCTTTTCGTGCACTTTGATCAGAACTTTGCGGACGTAGGGCGAGGCCTTGTTGTGGCAGAGTTTCATGGTTTGCTCCTTTCAGGTTCGCGGACCCAGGCGGGTGCAATAAAATCAATGACGAGTGCGATGGCGAGGGCGGCGCCGGCCAGTTCGAACAACGAAACGTAGCTGCCGGTGCGCTCGAACAGATAGGAAAATCCGTAGGCGGCGGCGGCCTGCCCGAGGGCGAAGGCGGTGGTGGCGTAGCTCCAGGCGGCGCGGTGCAACGCCGCATCGCCGCCGGCAAGATCCAGCGTATAGCCGACGACCAACGGCACCATGCCCGGCACGAACAGTCCGGCGATAAAGCTGGTCGCGTACAGACTGCCGCCCGAGATGAACGCCGTCGCCGCCACGGCGGCGGCTTCGACGACCAGCCAAAAGCGCAGTGCGGTGCGAAATCCGACCCGGTCGGCCATCCGCCCGGTAATCAGCGCGCCCGAGACGGCGCCGATGCCGAACACGATCCACTGCACCGCGCCGGCATGGAAACCCTGGCCAAGACCGCGGGTCACGTAGTCGACCAGGCATACCATGTGCGGCACCATGCCGACGGCGACCAGGGCGTAGACGACGTAGAGCGCCAAGAACCTGTTGGCGAAGGTATTGGACATTGGCACTGGTTGACTGGATTTGACTCCGGGCGTGTCGGTCGGCCAACCCGACCAGGCGGCCAGGGTCAAGACCAGCGAAATAACGCCGAGGCCAATCCAGGCTCCGGTCAGCCCGAAAATGAGCAATATCGGCACCAGGGTTCCCGATAGGGCGATGCCGAGTCCGACGCCAGTGAAGATGATGCCGCCGGCAAGACCGCGCCGATGCACCGGCACGTGCGGCAGGATCGTCGACGCCGCCAGCACCATCACCGCGCCGCCGGCGAGCCCGGACAAAAACCGCCAAATGAAGTACCAGGAAAAGGAAATTGGCACCGCACAGGCGAAGAAGGCGACGGCGGCCAGCAGCATCACGGCGCGCAGCACCAGCCGCGCGGAGAATTTCGCCGCCATCGTCCTCGCCGCTAAGGCGCCGGCCAGATAACCGGCCAGATTGGCGGCGCCCAAATAGACGACGTCGGACGGCGCGAACCAGCCGGCCTCGATCAGCACCGGGATCAAGGGCGTGTAGGCGAACCGGGCCAAGCCGATGCCGACCAGGCTGCCGGCGAAACCGGCGAACATGGCATGGCGGTAGCCCTTGGGGTTCATTTCCGGGGTCATGTTGGCGCCAATCTAGGCGCCCCCACGTTCTTGGGAAATGGCTTTATCAAATCGAGACCATCTGAATTGTGAAAGGCCAGGGCTACTATATATTTGGATTCACGAAATCAGTTAACTCGGAGGCTGCGCCATGTTCGTTCTGGACCGTACCATCGAAGGGGATAGCCATGCGATCGGCGAAACCGGCCCATGTATTCTCCGACTGATCGACGACGCCCGATATCCCTGGGTGGTGGTTGTCCCAAGGCGGCCGGATCTGGTCGAACTGCACGATCTGAGCGCGGCCGACTTCGGGGCCGTCCTCGACATCGTGCGCCGATGCGGGATGGCCCTGCAATCGGCGTTCGGCACCTACAAGATCAATACCGCCGCGCTCGGCAACGCGGTCCGGCAACTACATATCCATGTCATCGGCCGCAGCCAATCCGACGCCGCTTGGCCGAAACCGGTTTGGGGTATCGGCGACATGCAGCGGATGGCCGATGCCGAGGCAGCGGTGCGGATTGAGAAATTTCTAAAGACGTTCGGGCCGCT
>JAQBZY010000298.1 GCA_027620395.1 Pseudomonadota bacterium | reverse complement strand
AACTGGCTTAAGCGGCACACGTCCAAAGATGCCCGCTGCATCGCCACCGACGTTTCTTCAGGCTTCGCCGTGCTCGGCGTCATGGGACCGAACAGCCGCACGCTATTGCAGCGGTTGACGCCAGACGATCTCGGCAACGAGGCATTTCCGTTCGGGCATTCCCGGGAAATTGAACTGGGATACGCGTTGGTCCGGGCGTCCCGGATCACCTACGTCGGCGAGCTTGGCTGGGAACTTTACATGCCGACCGAGTTCGCGCTACACGTCTTCGACGCGTTGTTCGAGGCCGGCGCCGATCTGGGGCTCAAGCCGGCTGGCATGCACGCCATGAATTCGCTCCGCATCGAGAAGGCCTACCGGCACTGGGGGCACGATATCTCGGAAGAGGAAACGGCCGTCGAGGCCGGCCTCGGTTTCGCGGTCAAGACCTCAAAGCCTGGCGGGTTTATCGGCCGGGAGGCGATCCTTCGTCAGCAGGAGAATGGCGTCAGTAAGCGGCTAGCGCAGTTCCTGCTCGAAGACCCGGAGCCGATGCTGCATCACAACGAGCCGGTCTATCGCGACGGGACAATCGTCGGATATCTCAATAGTGGGATGTATGGGCATACCTTGGGCGCCGCTGTTGGGCTCGGATACGTCAAGAACAAGGACGGTGTCGACGCCGATTTCGTCGTCTCCGGCCGTTTCGAGATCGAAATCGCCGGGCGGAAGGTGCCGGCCAAGGCGTCGCTTTCGCCGATGTACGACCCGAGGAATTTAAGAATTCGCGCCTGACCGGTGCGCGTAATCACCTCGGGAGGTAGGACTTTGGCCCGATTCCCAATGTCGGGCATTACTGTTATGTTTCACGCCGCCATGCCATAGTTAGGCGGGTTCATGGGGGGAACTAAAGTGCCGGAAGTACCGTCGGATCGAGGCGAATCCGCTTCCGAGCTCTTGCGATTGCTCAAGGGCTGGGACGGGCAACCACAGGAGTACAACACGCTTTTGCTGATTTCGCTGAGCGTGCTGCCGCTGCACGATGCCGACGACAGCTTTTGGACCGAAATCAACAAGACCATGGTCGCCTACCGGCTCCGGCATCATACCCGGTATTTCAATCTGTCGAAGCCGGATCGGGCGATGCTGGCCAAGATGTCGGAATACAATCACGTCAGCCTGATCACCGACGCCAAGGTCGAACTGCTGCGGCTTGTGCAGCAATATTTCCCGGAGCAGTTCGGCAACATTGATCAGTCGCGGCTGCTCCGCGCGATCGATCTCCGCTTCAAGCTGCCGAACGCCATCCGCTTCCTCGAACGTTACGAGGAACAGGCCCTGGAGATGGAATCTCAACCAACGGCGATTAGGATGCGCCGGCTCAGCGAACAGGACATCGAGCGCGTCGTCGAGGTCAATCAGCAGATCGGCAACGCCGCCTTCGCCAAGGTCTTCATCCGCCATCAGAAGATTGCATCGATCCAGCCCGGCATGCCGGCCGACGATGTCATGCACGAATATTTCGTCGGCATGGATGCGCTCAAGAAGCACGTCTTCATGGATGTCGAATTGCGTGGCAGTGGCAATCTGTTCAACCAGCTAACAATCACTTTGGACCGGCTGTTGCTGGATGCCTTCGGTAACGCAAATCCGGAGCGCGCCAAGTGCTCGATCAATCTCAACGTCGAGTCGGTATTTTCGCGCGCCTTCGAGGCTTTCCTGGGTGACTCCAGTTCCAACGCATTTTCGAATTTGGCCTTCGAGTTCCGCCAAGCCAACGTGCTGCAGCACTACGACGAATATGAGGTGGCGGCGAACCTGATCACGTCCAGAAACGGCTCGCTCGCCGTCGACGCGGTGTTCCCGGAAACTGTCGGTATCGTCAACATGCGCCGCCTCGGCGCCAACATGACCAAAATCTTCTGGCGCCAAGGCGCGGAACTAATCCTGCCGCGCTTCCGCCGAGAGATCGAAGCGATGCTGAAATCCGGGATCGTCGTGGTTCTGGCCCGGGTCGACGACGACCTCGGGATTGAGATCGGGCACGATCTTGGCATCACGATGTTTCAAGGGTTCCGGGTCGACGAGATGCTGCGGCAGCGCGACACCTGAACGATACTTTCAGCAACCCTCGCTCGGAATGGCGCCGCCGATCTCGGCGTGCTGAAACACCTGGTCCAGCCTGGCGAACTTGATCATCCGCGCCACGCCGCCCTGAACTCGGGCGAGGCGAAAACTGCGTCCGGAGACCCTGGCCGCCTGCACCACCTCGACCAATCCGGCGAGACCGGCGCTGTCGATCCGATGGACATCCGACATATCGACGATGAGCCCATCGCCGCCGATCAGGCGTTCGAGCAATAGCCGGCGGGTCGCCGGAACGCGCCTGAAGTCGATGTCGCCGGGAATTCTGACCAATTCCATGTTCGCCTCCACCACGACCGTGTTCGATGCTGCTATCCTGGACGCCGAATAGGGCATGGATGCGGAGCGAATAAGGTCATTTTGGGGCAGGCTAACCGGTTGTTAAGCGGTTCGAGCTAACTACTATGGAGAATTCGCCCATTGCCAATGTTCATGATTTGTTCTATTATGAGGTCATGTTGACCCAGAAGTCCGCCATCGAATGGACCAATCTGACGTGGAACCCGGTGACGGGATGCACGAAGATCAGCGCCGGGTGCGATCATTGCTACGCCGAACGGTTTGCCGAGCGGTTCCGGGGAGTTCCCGGTCACCCATTCGAACACGGGTTCGATCTTGTGCGTCGCCCGGATCGGCTGGACCACCCGCTCAAGACCAAGAAGTCGAAGATGATCTTCGTCAATTCGATGAGCGATCTGTTCCATAAGGAAATTCCATGGTCGTTCGTTGACGAAGTTTTCTCGACCATGGAGAAGGCCCATTGGCATATATTTCAGGTTTTGACGAAGCGAAGCTCAAGAATGCGGGACTACGTTCGTCGGCGGTATGGCGATGCCGAGGCGTCGCCGCATATCTGGCTTGGCGCGTCGGTCGAGGACGGCTCGAAGAAATCCCGCATTCGGCATATTCAAGACATGCCGGCGAGTATCAAGTTTCTCTCCGTTGAGCCGCTGATCGGTCCGCTCGGGGCCGTCGATCTCTCCGGGATCGATTGGGTGATTGCCGGCGGCGAAAGCGGCCCGGGCCATCGCCCGATGAAGCGTGAATGGGTTGTTGAAGTTCGCGACCAATGCGTCGCCGCCAAGGTGCCGTTTTTCTTCAAGCAGTGGGGCGGATTTAGACCGAAATCCGGCGGACGGGAACTCGATGGCGCGACGTGGGATCAATTTCCTGATCTCGAATCTGCTGTAGAATGACAGACGTGAAATAGTTGTATTTATTTTGTATTTTAAATTATAAATAATGATCAGTGTCCCATGGTTCGTTTGGTAGAATGATCCCGGATGACAAAAAACAAAAACTTCATTTGGTCTCCCGGCGCCCCCCCACCAACAATCGAAC